>NZ_JBHIOI010000008.1:8749-70454 GCF_042195415.1 Bartonella sp. CE47NXGY
ACAATGTAACTGGAAATAGCTTTGCTGGTTCTATAACGGCTGCTTTATTTCTTAATTCTTTTGTTGAAAAAGCTGAATATTTTGCGCATTTTGACCTTTATGGATGGGTTCCAAAAGAAAAACCAGGATACCCTGTTGGTGGATCAGCACAAACTATTCGTGCCCTTTATAATATTTTTAAAAATGAATTTTGACACAAATATCCACAAAAAATGGACAATTTTGCAGCTTAAAGAGTAATTGGTCTTACACTGTGTTCTTAGTTTTGTTTGAGGATAAAAACCTTACCAATACAGTTTTCATGAGTTTGTTTAAAGGTAAGGAGTAACAAAATGGAAAGCAAAAAGATGATCTCTAAAGATCCAAGACTTCATGCATTCAGAGATGATCTAGCAGATCAACGTCTTGAAACAGAAATTACAGCTCAACGCTTTGTTCAAGGTGAAAAAAGACGTGTTAATACAGCGGTCGCTGGACTTTTTAAAGAAAATAGTAAAAAAAGTGAAAGACAAACAGAATGCTTATTGGGAGAAGAACTTCTCATTTTTGAACAAGGGGAAACATTGTCGTGGGGACAATCACTCAAAGATGGTTATGTCGGTTATATTGATACAAAAGTTCTTTGTACATCAACCATAAAACAAACACATGTGGTTTCAGTACCACGCACATTTAAATATTTACACGCTGACTTACGTGGACCAATAGTATCCCCATTATCTATGGGAAGCAAAGTCAGTGTTGTTGATGAAATTGAAGTCCGTGACACAATGTATTCTATTCTTGAAAATGGAACAGCAATCATTACGAGCCATCTCAGCCCCATTGGACGCGTATATGAAGATTATGTCACAGTTGCAGAAACCTTTATCCGTACACCTTATCTTTGGGGTGGTGTCAGCGGTTTTGGAATTGATTGTTCGGGACTCATTCAGCTCTCTATGATGATGACCGATCAAATAGTCTTACGTGATACCGATATGCAGCAAGAAACTATAGGCAGTCTTCTTACAGATATTGATAAACTTCAACGAGGTGATTTAATTTTTTGGAAAGATCATGTTGCTATTATGGTCGATCACGCAAATATTATTCACGCAAATGGTTTTTCTATGGACGTTATGATTGAGCCATTGGAAAAAGCAATTACGCGTATCGCTAAAAAAAATCAATATCCTATCGCAAAACGCCGTCCAATTCAAGAAACTTAATACATGCCTCCTATAAAAAATTAATTGAATGTTTTTATTATGCAATAGATTGATTTATAAGGATAATTATCCATCATTCACTCTGCATCAAGCATTCTAAATATCGTAAAATTCTCTTATTTCAAATCTGTTTTTATGTTGAATCAATCAAAATCGCTTGCTTGTTCATCACAAGCGAAATTGATGTATAAGTAAAAATGATTACGAAAAGAAAAATATCCCTTCTGAATGCTCTCAAATGCCAAGAGCTATCATAACTAACATTGGAACCAGCTTACTCCTTCACAAGCGTAAAGATAGTGGCGCTCAATAGATTTTATCTTATAAAGCTCTACCATTATACCATTCACGAGTGCCGGCACGAAATGGGCTTTGGAATATTGCGAGATGCCTCTTTTAAACAACCCCGCAAATATGCAACACAATGGCGTTCTATATTACGTAAGGGATATGCCCCTCTTAATCAAAAGCAACATTTTTTGAAATTTTTCCTATTATCGATATCTTATGAAAGAAATACTCCTAATATCTCTCGGTGCATCCAAGACAATCTCTCAATAATAATCGCGAAAAGTATAAATCCATTATCTACCACCATTTTTATGCTTATGAAGCGTGCAAAGGCATCATTATACACTTTGCCAATTCTCAATGTTGCGATAACCCTTGGCTATTGGAGAGTATTCTTTCAACACGTATTTTATTTCTTTCTTAAATAATTTTATCCACATGACCCGCCCCGCTTGGAACGTGCAAAAGAATGGTTTTGACTAATTTAACATAAAACAGATTTGAAATGAGAAAATTTTTATGACCCTGGACTTTCCCATTCAACATAAAAAATATAAATTATTATTTTAAATCAATATATTGAATTATATTTTCTTCTTATAACACATTAAAGAAGATGATTTTTCAATACCTGAACCAATGGTTTATCAGCATCAGGCATAGGGTATTTATCAAGATCATTAATAAAAACCCATTCTAAATTTTGGCCCTCTCGTCCTTGCGCAACGCCCTCATAATGGTCACAAAGATACAATGGCATTAAGAGATGAAATGTTTTATAGCTATGACTTGCAAATGTTAAAGGGTGTAAATTATTTGGTTGAACATAAATACCAAGCTCTTCCTCTAATTCACGAATCAATGATGCTTCCGGAGTTTCACCTTGCTCAACCTTGCCACCAGGGAACTCCCATAAACCAGCCAATGATTTTCCTTCAGGACGCTGTGTAAGCAAAACACGATTATTCTGATCTAACAGTGCACATGCAACAACAAGAAGAATGGAACTTTTCATACACATATCACTCCCCAATAGGGAACATAAAGATAACTGACTTTTCTATCATATCCCCTCTGCTCCTAAAAGAGCTCACATACCCCATTTGCTCTGAAAAATAATAAACTGTTAAATATAAAGTGCATCCATTAACTTCTGTAATCGCTATTGATCATAACGTACTCTTTTGTTAAATCGCAAGACCAAACCGTCGCCGTACTCTTACCCAAACCGATATCAACACGAATCGTGATGTGCTTACCTTGCATATAAGTACCTATTGTCTCTTCACAATACTCAGGATCTCGTACGCCATTCACGGCCACACGATGCTCACCAAACCAAATCGTCAATAGATCACGATCGACTTCAACACCGGCCTTCCCAACTGCCATAACGACCCGCCCCCAATTCGCATCTTCACCGGCAATAGCCGTTTTTACGAGCGGTGAATTTGCAATTGATAAAGCAATAGTTTTAGCTGCATTATTTGTTGTAGCACCCACCACATTAACCTCAATTAAATGACGAGCACCTTCACCATCACAAACAACTTGTAGTGCAAGTTCATGCAGAAGTGCACTCAATTGTTTCACAAAAACCCCATAACGCGGATCAGATTTACTTGTAAGACATGGAACATGTTCTTTTCCTGTCGCAAACAACATAAGCGTATCTGAAGTTGAGGTATCGCTATCAACAGTAATTGAATTGAAAGAACCCTCAACTGCCTCTGATAACATGGATTGGAGTGCATCCGAAGAAATGGTAGCATCACTAACCACAAATGACAGCATTGTCGCCATATCGGGTGCAATCATACCAGCACCTTTTGCAATTCCATTAATGGTAACACGCTCTCCCCCACAGTCAAAAGTGCGGGTCGCAAGTTTTGGAAATGTGTCCGTTGTCATTATGGCTTTTGCAGCTTCCAACCAATTTCCCTCTTCTGCTGTCTCTGTCATACTTGGTAAAAGATTGACAATACCCGATGCATCCATTGGCTCACCAATAACACCCGTAGAAGCTATAAAAATTTCATCTTCTCTAACCTTTAAAGCGTTCGCTGCTGCACAAATAATTGCATCGGTTGTGTGCTTTCCTTTGCTTCCTGTAAAAGCATTTGCATTTCCAGAATTCACAACAACACCCCTTGCAACCCCATGAGGAAGCGATGCACGACAATGCTCTACAGGTGCAGATGGACATTTTGAACGGGTAAAAACACCGGCCACACTCACTGGCTTATCGAATATGATGAAAAGAAGATCTGTACGATCTTTATATTTAATCCCAGCTTCAGCTGTTGCTATCCGTACACCAGATAATGGAGAAAGCTCTTGGATCTTTTGAGGCGACAAAGGAGAGATTTTCAAAACCACAATATGCTTTCTATAAAAAAATGAAATGATTGCAGATCAATAACCTCTCATAGAAAACTGCTAGGCTTTTTGAACAAAACTAACCTAGCAAATTATCTATTAAAGAGGCTATCTACTTATTTTTACTAGCTATTCCGTATCTTCTTCATCAGATGTCTCATCGGGAAGTAGCGTCCCATTTTGATGAAGCGATTCCATGATTTTTGTAACATTAGGATCAGGGTATTTCACATCTATCTTGCTACGCAAATCAACAATCAGTTCTTGATAGCGCTTTTTTATCAGCTGTGTCCGCAACATCTCTTTAACATCATCAAATGCAGGCGGTTGTTTTACACGACGATCTTCTAATTTAATAATATGCCAACCAAAAGGACTTTCAACGGGTTGTTTTGTGTATTCGCCAACTTTCAAACCAAATGCGGCATCTTCAAAAGGCTTGACCATTTGACCATGGCTAAAATAACCAAGATCACCCCCAACGGCAGCAGAACCATCTGTTGAACTTTTCTTTGCAATCTCTTCAAAATTTTCGCCTTTATTTAAATGCTTAATGATAGCTTCTGCTTCTTTTCTCGTTTTGACCAAAATATGACGCGCTTTAACCTCATCCTCTTTAGGTAAAGCAGCAACTTCTTGCTTATAAAGAGCTTCCAAATCAGTATCCGATATTTTATCAACAATCGCCTGTTTAAAATAAAGCTGTTGAAGAACATTGTCACGCATGACTGCCATACGTTTATCGTAAGCTTCTGTCTTATCAAGACCTTTGCTTCTTGCTGCTTTTGCGAGGGCCTGCATATCTAAATAAGCTTTTAGAACCATCATACGGCGTTGTTCATCAGGAAAACGTGCTAAATTAGGATTTATTTCAAGCGCTAAATCATCCAATTGGCCTGCTGTAATATTTTTCCCATCAATAACCGCCATAACATGAGAAGGAGAAACGGCTTTTTCAGAAGCTTTCTCTAAAGTCTTTAAATCACTCGACGATGAATTCAAACCTTCTTGAGCACTCACCCCTAAACTTGTACTTGCCAATAAAGTTGATGCTAAAAAAAGCGTGATAAAGTTAAATTTCATAAATATACTCCTTAAAAATGAAGGCAGGTTCAAGATTCCAATTTTCTTTACCATAACACTTTAATCTTTAAACATAGAGAAATAAATTAGTAATTTTATTTAAAAAAAGTATAAAATTATCCTTTTATCTCAGTTTCTCCAATCCTATCTAATGCAGATGAAAAACATGATAATAGAGAAAAATGACATATTGTATCTTAAATTACTTTGTATTGTATCAGTTAAATAGCATACTTAAAGTTGACATAAAGCGCTTAGCCTCTTATCTCTACTTTACAATTAGAGTGAAAAATTGCACACCAGCAAGTATAATGGTACCATCTGCATTTCATGATGTCACTAATGATATCAGATAATTTGAAGAAAATGTAGA
Organism: Bartonella sp. CE47NXGY; assembly: GCF_042195415.1. Lineage (NCBI taxonomy): Bacteria > Pseudomonadati > Pseudomonadota > Alphaproteobacteria > Hyphomicrobiales > Bartonellaceae > Bartonella > Bartonella sp. CE47NXGY. The sequence goes on from NZ_JBHIOI010000008.1 coordinate 14,087, forward strand.
GTATGGGGAGAGCGTATGAATTACCCAACAAGAGTGACAACAATTAAAAGAAAGGGCCAGAGATGGTCAGTTTAGGTGTTTTTGCCCGTAAGTTTTTTGGTTCAGCTCATGAGCGACATCTCAAAGCACTCCGCCAAAAAGTTGCACAAATTAATGCTTTGGAAGAACAATTCGTAAAATTAAGTGATGAGCAGCTTTGCCAAAAAACAGATGCCTTTCGTAAACGTCTTAGTGAAGGTGAGAGTGTTGATTTGCTCTTACCAGAAGCTTTCGCGACTGTTCGTGAAGCCGCAAAACGTGTTTATGACATGCGTCCTTTTGACGTGCAACTTATTGGTGGAATGGTCCTTCACGACTGCGGCATAGCTGAAATGCGTACTGGTGAAGGTAAAACATTAATGGCAACTCTACCAATTTATCTCAATGCATTGGAAGGTAAAGGCGTTCATGTTGTGACAGTAAACGATTATCTCGCCAGTCGTGATGCTGAAACAATGGGGAAAATTTTTAGTTTTCTAGGGCTTACAACAGGCGTGATTCTTCATGATCTTGATAGTGATGCCCGCCGAGAGGCCTATGCATGCGACATCACCTATGCCACAAATAATGAACTAGGTTTTGATTATTTGCGTGATAATATGGCCTTCGATCATAGTCAAATGGTCCAACGTGGACATCATTACGCAATTGTTGATGAAGTTGATTCGATTCTTATTGATGAAGCCCGTACCCCCCTTATTATTTCTGGTCCTCTAGAAGATCGTACTGACTTCTATAACCTTATTGATACATTTATTCCTGCCTTAACTCCAGAAGACTATGAAATAGACGAAAAACAAAAAACAACGACCTTTACCGAAGTTGGTACTGAAAAAATTGAAAAAATGCTCGAACAAGCTGGACATCTTAAAGGTGAGAGTCTTTATGACATAGAAAATGTCGCTATCGTTCATCATGTCAATAATGCTCTAAAAGCTCATAAACTGTTTGCTCGCGATAAAGATTATATTGTTCGCAATGATGAAATCGTTATTATTGACGAATTTACAGGGCGAATGATGCCTGGGCGGCGTTATTCTGAAGGACTTCATCAAGCGTTAGAAGCTAAAGAGCATGTTGCTATTCAACCAGAAAACCAGACACTTGCTTCCATCACTTTCCAAAATTACTTCCGTATGTATAGAAAATTATCTGGCATGACTGGAACTGCAACAACAGAAGCCGAAGAATTCAGAAATATTTATGGTCTTGACGTTGTCGAAGTCCCTACAAATTTGCCAATACAACGTATTGATGAAGATGATGAGATTTATCGAACAGCAGAAGAGAAATATCGGGCAATTGTGCGTGATATCCGTCAAGCTCATGAAAAAGAACAGCCTATTCTTGTTGGAACAACCTCTATTGAAAAGTCAGAACAATTGGCAGAGCGTTTGCGAAAAGAAGGCATTACCGATTTTAGAGTCTTAAATGCTCGCTATCACGAACAAGAAGCATATATCATTGCGCAAGCAGGAGTTCCTAGAGCTCTCACCATTGCAACCAACATGGCAGGACGCGGTACGGATATACAGCTTGGTGGTAATGTTGAAATGCGCATCCGACAAGAGTTACAGGATATCCCGGAAGGTCCAGAGCGGACAGCTAAAATTGAAGAAATAAAAAGAGATGTTCAGAAGCTTAAAGAAAAAGCTTTAGCGGCTGGAGGGCTTTACGTTATCGCTACTGAACGTCATGAAAGCCGTCGTATTGATAACCAGCTTCGTGGACGTTCTGGTCGCCAAGGCGATCCTGGTCGCTCAAAATTCTTTCTCTCTCTTCAAGATGATCTTATGCGTATCTTTGGCTCTAACCGTATGGATGGTATGCTGCAAAAACTTGGATTGAAAGAAAATGAAGCTATTATCCATCCATGGATTAATAAAGCCCTTGAAAAAGCACAAAAAAAGGTCGAAGCACGAAACTTTGAAATTCGTAAAAATCTGCTAAAATATGATGATGTCATGAATGATCAACGCAAGGTTATTTTTGAACAGCGTATGGAGGTCATGAATGCAGATGATTTATCAGAAATGATCCTTGAAATGCGTAATGAAGTCGTAGAGGATCTCGTAGAGGCTTATATTCCATCAGGGACATATTCTGAAAAATGGGATGCAAAAACTCTCGAAGAAGAGCTTCAACAACTCTTTAATCTTGAGCTTCCAGTGGAAGAATGGGCAAAAGAAGATGGAATTGCCGAGGAGCAAATTCTAGAGCGTGTATCAAATGCTGTTACAAAACTTGAAAATGAGCGTACTGAACGATATTCTCCAGAAGTTATGGCTTATTTTCACAAAGCAGTATTGCTCGAAACTATTGACACGTTATGGCGTGAACATCTGGTGAGTTTAGACCATTTGCGTTCTGTTGTTGGTTTTCGTGGTTATGCGCAGCGGGATCCGCTCAATGAATATAAGACAGAATCATTTGAACTCTTTCAAAGTATGTTGAAAAATTTGCGCCGAATTGTCACTTCTAAGCTTATGCGCTTTGAAATCATTCAACACCCCACAGAACCGACCATACCTGAGCAAACTGATGCTGCTTCTTCTGTCTTTAATGATCAAAGTCAAGAAAATGCTCCCACCTTATGGGCACGATCACAAGAAAATAGATTTGTTAATCCACAAGATCGTGACCCTAACGATATAACCACATGGGGAAAAGTTGGACGTAATGAGCGTTGTCCTTGCGGTTCAGAGAAAAAATACAAACACTGTCATGGAGCCTTTGTTTGAAAAGCAAACTATGCAAATGAATAAAAAGCGAAATTATGAGCAAGAATTGCGCACAGCTGGTTTAAGAGTAACACGTCAACGACGAGTTATTCTTGATATTTTGACTGATACAAATGATCATCCTAATGCATTTGAAATTTTTCAGCGTGCAAACAAAATAGATTCGAATATTTCACTCTCAACTGTTTATCGAACCATGAAAATATTAGAAGGAAATGGAACAATTCATCGCCATAGCTTTAGTGGTGGTCCATCTCGTTTTGAGCAAGCAGATGGGCAACATCATGATCATCTAATTGATATAGAAACAGGACAAGTTATCGAGTTTCATTCTGATGTTATTGAAAAGCTGCAAGAGGAAATTGCAAAATCCCTTGGCTATGATATTATTCATCACCGCCTTGAACTTTACGGAAAAAAAAACTCTTAAAAAAGTGATCATATATCATTAGATAAAATACCTCAGGCAAATCAAATTTTATAAAAATTTACCTTTAAAATATAATAGTTTTCATTGGCAAAAAAAAAGAATTGCTTTATTACCCCTCTTTGTATGATGCTATACGGTAATTCATTGCCAATATTATAACAAACAATCATTGCAACAAAATATTATAAAAATTGTATTATGAAAAATTAGGCCAATATTATCATGGTTTCCTTGCCACAAGATCGTATGAGACAGCTTGAAAAGCGCTTTGAAATAATTGAAAACCAAATGACGACGAATCCAAATGCTGAAACATATGTCAAATTAGCTTCTGAATATGCAGAACTACAACCCGTTATTACCTCTATACGCGCATTAAATGCTCTTTACGAAGAGATTACAGAATTAGAAACGATTATCAACGATAAACAAACAGATATAGAGATGCGTAATCTTGCCCAGGAAGAGCTACCATCGTTATATAAAAAAGTAGAGCAATTTGAAAAAGAACTCCAGATTCTGCTTTTACCTAAAGATGTTGCTGATGAAAAAAACGCTATTGTTGAAATTCGAGCAGGAACGGGTGGCTCAGAAGCAGCACTTTTTTCCGGTGATCTTTTCCGCATGTATGAACGTTATGCCCATGCTCACAATTGGAAAGTAGAAGTTATTTCACTTAGTGAGGGGGAAGTTGGCGGATATAAAGAGATTATTGCTACCATTTCAGGAAAAGGTGTCTTTTCTAAATTGAAATATGAATCAGGGGTTCATCGTGTGCAACGTATCCCAGAAACAGAGACAGGTGGGCGTATCCATACATCTGCTGCTACCGTTGCTGTGCTTCCAGAAGCTGAAGATATTGATATTGATATTCGTCCTGAAGATATTCGTATCGACACAATGCGTGCATCTGGAGCAGGAGGACAGCATGTTAATACAACGGATTCAGCTGTTCGTATCACGCATATTCCAACAGGAATTATGGTCGTACAAGCAGAAAAATCACAACATCAAAACCGAGCACGAGCCCTTCAAATTTTACGGGCACGCTTATTCGATATCGAACGACAAAAAGCGGAAAGTGAACGTTCAGCTTCTCGTAAAAGCCAAGTTGGTTCTGGTGATCGCTCAGAACGTATTCGTACCTATAATTTTCCACAAGGACGTGTCACGGATCACCGTATTAATCTAACCTTGTATAAGCTTGATCGCATTCTAGAGGGAGATCTTGATGAGCTTATTCATGCACTCATCTCAGATCACCAAACAGCACTCCTGATGGAAATGGACAATAATTGAACAAATATTCTTTCAAAAATGTCATCCAACAAACTCAAGAAAAATTGCGCATGAAAGGAATTTCTGAAGCCAATCTCGATGCGAAAATACTCATTGAATGGATAACAGGAATAAATGCTGCTGAAAGAGTTTCTAAACCAGATATGCATCTATCTTCTGAGCATATTATACAAATAGAACAGGCTTTACAACGGCGTATTGCAGGCGAACCCGTTTACCGTATTATAGGAGCACGAGAATTTTATGGTATATCTTTTACATTATCTCAAGAGACGTTAGAACCACGCCCTGATACAGAAACGCTGATAGATCTTGTTCTCCCTTTTCTCCAAAAACAGATCGAAAATTCGAGAAGAACAACATTCCTTGATATGGGAACAGGAAGTGGCGCCATTGCCATTGCCATTCTTAAACAAATTCCCCAATCCTATGCAGTCGCTGTCGATATTTCTGAAGATGCCCTTAAAACAGCGACAAAAAATGCAAAAAATGCTGAAGTAGCACACCGCTTCACACCCCTTCTTAGCGACTGGTTTGATTCTGTCACAGATCGCTTTGATTTTATTGTTTCCAATCCACCTTATATCCCCGCAAAAGATATCAAAAAACTTGCAAAAGAAGTGCGCTTACATGATCCATTGCGCGCTCTTGTCGGTGGAAAAGATGGTCTTGATTTTTATCGAAAGCTCGCCCATGAAGCAGCCAACTACTTAAAAGAAAACGGCACTATCGCTGTTGAAATTGGTTACTCTCAAGAAAAAGAAGTTTGCAATTTGTTTGAAACAAATGGCTTCCAATGTTTAGAAATGCGCAAAGACCTCAGTGGAATACCCCGCGCACTTCTATTTGCATGCAAACATTAAAATTCCCAATCATCATCCGTGGTAGCAACCGCCTTGCCAATGACATAAGAAGAACCTGCCCCTGAAAAAAAGTCATGATTTTCGTCAGAGTTTGGTGATAAAGCTGCCAAAATAGCGGGATTAACACGACAAACCTCAGGGGGGAAAAGAGCTTCAAAACCTAAATTCATTAAAGCCTTGTTAGCGTTATAATGAAGAAAAATTTTAACATCTTCTGTCAATCCAAGCGCATCATAAAGATCTTCAGTATATTTGCACTCGATGTTATAAAGATCAAAGAGCAGGTTAAAAGCAAAATCTTTAATTTCTTGTCTTTTGGCTTCATCAAGCTTTGCAAAGCCCAATTGGAATTTATAACCTATATAATAACCATGGACTGCTTCATCACGAATGATTAGTCGAATGAGGTCTGCTGTATTGGTCAACTTAGCGCGACTGGCCCAATACATGGGCAAATAAAAACCAGAATAAAATAAAAAGCTTTCCAGCAAAGTCGAAGCAATTTTTTTCTTAAGTGGATCATTTGCTTCATAACGCTCAAGTACTAATCTAGCCTTTTTCTGCAAATGAATATTTTCTTCTGACCATCTAAACGCATCATCAACTTCTACCGTCGAACAAAGGGTTGAAAAAATAGAGGAATAAGAACGTGCATGAACCGCTTCCATGAAGGCAATATTCGTCAAAACTGCCTCCTCATGCTCTGTTATCGCATCAGCCAGAAGCGAAATGGCTCCTACAGTGTTTTGAATTGTATCAAGAAGCGTTAGTCCTGTAAAAACACGAATCGTTAGCTTGCGTTCTTCATCCGTTAAGCTTGACCATGAGGGAATGTCATTGGAAAGTGGAACCTTCTCAGGTAACCAAAAATTCCCAGTTAAGCGGTTCCATACTTCAAGATCTTTCTCATCATGTAATCTATTCCAATTAACAGCGCACACAACAGGATTTTTGGTTGTAATCTTTGTCATATGATGATCTCCTATAAACTGCACGAAACACAGCCATCTACTTCTGTTCCACTCAATGCTACTTGCCGTAATCGTACATAGTAAATACTTTTTATCCCCTTTTTCCAGGCATAAATTTGTGCGCGATTAATATCACGTGTAGTAGCCGTATCAGGAAAAAATAATGTTAATGAAAGACCTTGATCAACATGCTGTGTTGCCGCAGCATAGGTATCTATAATTTTTTCAGGGCCAATCTCATAAGCATCTTGGTAAAAATTCAAATTCGTATTATCCATATAAGGAGCAGGATAATAAACGCGCCCAATTTTTCCCTCTTTGCGAATTTCGATTTTTGAAGCAATCGGATGAATGGAGGAAGTGGCATGATTAATATAGGAAATAGATCCCGTGGGAGGAACTGCCTGTAGATTGCGATTATAAAGCCCGTACTCAATAACTAATTTTTTGAGTTCCTGCCAATCCTTTTGATCTGGAATAACAATATTATTCCGTGCAAAAAGCTCTTGCACAAGCGCAAATTGCGGTTTCCATTCTTTTTCAATATATTTCTCGAAAAAACGTCCATCTGCATAAGCTGATTTTTCAAACCCTGCAAACATTTCTTGACGTTCGTGCGCAATTAAATTGGAAGCACGTATGGCGTGATATGTCACAATATAAAAATAGATATTGGTAAAATCAATCGCTTCTGGAGACCCATAATAGATCTGCTCACGCGCTAGAAACCCATGCAAATTCATTTGTCCCAAACCAATCGCATGACTTTCAGCATTGCCTTTCGCAATGGAAGGCACACAATCAATATTGCTCATATCCGAAACAGCAGTCAGAGCGCGAACAGCAGATTCCACGGTCTGTCCAAAATCAGGACTTTCCATTGCTTTGGCAATATTCATGGATCCAAGATTACAGGATATATCACTTCCAATCGTGCGATAAGTTAAATCTGTCTCCAGTTCACTCGCCTCACTCACCTGCAAAATTTCTGAACATAAATTGCTCATACTTATGCGCCCAGCTATCGGATTCGATCGATTAGCAGTATCCTCAAATAAAATATAGGGATAACCCGACTCAAATTGAATTTCCGCTAATGTCTGGAAAAAAACGCGTGCACTTATTTTCTTTTTACGAATCTTTGCATTATCAACAAAAGAACGATAATGCTCCGTTAAAGAAATATCGCTAAAGGGCTTACCTGTCACACGCTCGATGTCATACGATGAGAAGAGATACATATCCTCATTATTCCGTGCAAGCTCAAAAGTAATATCAGGAATAACGACACCAAGCGAAAGCGTTTTAATTCTAACTTTTTCATCAGCATTTTCACGCTTTGTATCCAAAAACTTCATAATATCTAAATGATGAGCATGCAAATAAACAGCTCCAGCCCCCTGTCGTGCCCCAAGCTGATTGGCGTAAGAAAAAGAATCTTCCAAGAGTTTCATCACCGGTAAAACACCTGAGGACTGATTTTCTATTTGCTTAATTGGCGCCCCTGCTTCCCGCAAATTCGTTAAACAAAGCGCCACACCTCCACCACGTTTTGAAAGCTGCAAAGCCGAATTAACCGAACGACCTATCGATTCCATATTATCTTCAACACGTAGCAAAAAACACGAAACCAATTCACCTCGTTGTTTTTTCCCAGCATTTAAAAATGTTGGTGTTGCCGGTTGAAAACGTCCTGTAATAATTTCATCCACAAAACTTTCAGCAAGAGCTTTATTCCCTTGTGCCAAATATAAAGCTACAAGACAAACGCGATCTTCATAACGTTCAAGATAACGTTTCCCATCAAAAGTCTTCAGTGTATAGCTGGTATAATACTTAAATGCGCCTAAAAAGGTAGGAAAACGAAATTTAAATGCATAAGCACGTTTAAAAAGCTTTTTAATAAAAGAAAAATCATAAAGCTCAAATAAAGCTTTTTCATAATAACCTTCCTCTATTAAGTAATCTACTTTTTCCTTCAGGTTATGAAAAAAAACTGTATTTTGATTAACATGCTGAAGAAAATATTGCCGCGCAGCAAGCCGATCCATATCAAATTGAATATGACCATTTTCATCATAAAGATTAAGCATTGCATTCAACGCATGATAATCAGTAATCTGATCCGATTTCTGCGATTGTCCTATACCAATTGTTTCCAAAATCTTTCCAATCCCTTTTTTACATAAATAACGTCTTCATCAGTTCCACGCAGCTCAAAACGATAAAGGCAAGGTACACAACATTTTTCAGCAATAATTTTACTTGCTAGATTATAATAGCGACCAAAATTACGATTCCCACCGCCAATAACACCACAAATTAATTTTCGGTTCTCAGCTTCATTAAGAAACTGGACAACGGCTTTCGGCACGGCCCCTCTTCCTTCACCATCTGCATATGTAGGAACAACCAATACATAAGGTTCACCAACCAATGCAGAAGGCTTTCTTTTATCAATTTTGAAGAGTCTTTGCCCAAGCTGCGAGACAAAATGTTCTGTATTACCCGTTGCACTCGAATAATAAACAATAAGCCCCATTAAGCACAAAGACCACTAATCATATCTGGTCTAAAACCAGACCAATGATTTTCACCACAAACAACGACAGGAACCTGACGATACCCCAGAGATTGAACAAAACTGTATGCTTGTTCATCACAGGAAATATCAACAACACGATAATGAATGCCTTTTGCATCAAAAGCGCGGCGTGTAGCATCACATTGGACACAAGATGGTTTGCTATAAATAGTGATCGACATTTTCTTCAACTTTCACAATTCCAAACAATCAACCCTGAAAGGTCAATCTAATAATTTTATAGGTACTCAAGAATAACAAAAAATAGAAATTGTACGCAAAACATGTGGTTATTTTCAAATAATACACAGCTTCCTGAACATAACAGAATTCCTCATCAAATAACTTCAAAAACTATGATGAGAATAAGCGATTATTCTACAACTTAAATGGCAAAGCCCCCTAGTTATAAAACAATCTTTTGCTTGCATTACAATTCCCTCCTGCTGTCTAAAAAACTAATGTTCTAAACTACCGTTTTTCAAGAGCTCTGTTTGCTCTTTTACGGCAAAAATCAATTACAAAAACGAAAGGAAATCCTTCCAAAAGAGACCCTTCAGTAAAAATACTGCTATACCTTTGGCCAATAAACTCTTTACAATAATGGAAATAACTTAGATACCAAACGAAACACACTAACACCCTCTCTTGTGCTTATTTAGAATCACCAATCATTTTGATACTATATATAGTATATACTCTCTCTCTTTCGTCAAGGTGAATTCAATTATTATTTTTAATTTTCCACGATCTTCCCACTAAAATTTTCAGTACTCAAAACTATGTAATAATATAACATTTTGTTGACAAACGTTATATTATTACATAGTTTCCAAAATAATAAGCAACGATGGTAAAAAATATGGATCTGCACTTCAATAAAACAACATTAGGCTATAGGAATAGAATAGCAATAAAGAACTTTTCAGCAAAGTTAAAAGCTGGTTCATTGGTTGCAATAACAGGTGATAATGGCGCTGGAAAATCGACACTGCTAAAAGCCATCGCCGGATTGATTAAACCTCTTAAAGGAAAAATTACAAAACCAAAAAAAAGCCGCATTGCTTATCTTGCTCAGCAATGTAATATAGATCAAACATTTCCAATTGATGTGAAAACGCTTGTAAAAACAGGACTGTGGTCTTTTTGTGGATTATGGAAGAATCAGCGCCCTTATGATTCTAAGATTCAAAATGCTCTTAAAATGGTTGGGCTTACAGAACTCGCACCCCGTTCGCTTGAAACATTATCAGGCGGGCAATTACAACGCGCTCTTTTTGCACGTATCATTGTACAAGATGCCAATATTATTTTACTTGATGAACCTTTCAATGGTGTAGATCATAATACCCAAAAAGACCTTCTTGCTCTGATCACATACTGGCAACAGCAAGGACGCACAATTCTCACCGCACTCCATAACCCTCTCATCGTGCAAGAATTTTTCCCCCAAATGATTCAAATTGATCAACAAAACGCCTTTTATGGAGAAACAACACAGTTTTTAAACAACACCCTTCATCACGTTATGCCACCTCTCACATCCAATTCTTTCCCTATTAGCGCACAAAAACAAAATCTTCTCATCAATGATCCTCTCTTTCTTAGGTTATAAGACGTGTATGCATTTTTTCTTGCCCCCTTTGTTGATTTCCAATTTATGCGAAACGCCCTTATCGGTTCTATTTTTCTGTCTATTAGCGCTTGTCCTGTTGGTGTGTTTTTGATGCTCCGAGGAATGAGCTTGACAGGAGATGCTATCTCTCATGCCATTCTTCCTGGTGTTGCAATTGCTTTTCTGATTTGTGGCTTTTCCCTCATATCTATGACACTTGGTGGTATCTTCGCTGGTCTTATTGTTGCTTTAGCAACCATTTTGATTTCACGAAACAGCTTTCAGAAAGAAGATGCATCCATGACCGTCTTTTATCTTATTGCACTCGCGGCAGGTGTTATTATTATCTCACTGAAAGACTCAACAATTGAGCTGCTTCATCTCTTATTCGGATCGGTTCTTGCACTTGATGCACAAGCCCTTTGGTTAATCACTACTATAATGCTGATTACACTCTGCAGCCTTTGTATTTTTTGGCGTGCACTCGTTTTAGAAAGCTTTGACCCCCTCTTTTTTAAATCACTCTCTCCATTGAGTAAATATATTCATATTTCATTGCTTGGACTTGTGGTGCTGAATCTGGTTGGAGGCTTTCAATCACTAGGAACATTACTTTCCGTTGGTATTATGATGATTCCAGCCATTACAGCCCGTTTTTGGTTTTCACGGCTAGGCCCTATTTGCGCGCTTTCCACTCTTTTTGGAATCATTTCTAGCGTATGTGGTCTCCTGCTTTCTTTTCATCTTTCACTTCCCTCCGGCCCTGCTATCATCATTGCCGCAGGATTTATTTATCTTGTTTCCTGTTTGATAAGTCCACGTGGCTTTATTGTAACATGGTTTCCCCACCTCTTTTATACCTCCTCACTTTAAGGAAAAAAATGTGCCTAAGTTTGCTCAAAAATTTGTTCTTCTTGGAGCTTTATTGCTTGCCCTTTCTCCATTTTCTGCTTCTGCACACAATAAAATCAAAGTTGTTGCGAGCTTTTCTATTCTTGCAGATCTCGTAAAAAATGTAGGAGACAACCATATCTCTATGACCACTTTTGTAGGTCCCAATGCGAATACTCACACTTATGAACCTACCCCCCATGATGCTCAGGCTCTTAGAAATGCTCAAATTATTTTCATCAACGGGCTTCATTTAGAAGGATTTATTGATCGCCTCATTACAGCAAGTGGTACAAAAGCACTTCTTGTCGAAGTTAGCGCTAACATTCCCTCCCTCAAAATGAAAAATCAAGAACATAATGCCCATCACCACCACAGCGTTATTGATCCACACGCTTGGCAAACAATTCCCAATGTCAAAATCTATGTGAAGAATATCGCTGCTGCTTTTTGTAAAATCGATCCACAATCCTGTACCAGCTACAAAAAAAATGCTGAAACCTACATCCAAAAACTTAAAATAGCACAAGATACCCTGAAAACAAAAATTGCTACCATTCCTAAAGATAAACGTATCATTATCACATCTCATGATGCCTTTGGCTATTTTGCCAAGGAATATGGTTTTACTATCCTTGCCCCTCAAAGTGCTTCAACAGAAACTGAAGCAACCGCAGCCGATGTTGCTAAACTTATAAAACAAATTAAAGCGAATAAAGCAACTGCCCTATTCGTTGAAAATATCTCTAATCCCCGTCTCATAAAACAGATTGCAAAAGAAACAGGCTTAACAATTGGTGGAACACTTTATTCTGATGCATTGTCAAACAAAAATGGCCCTGCAGCAACTTATCTCGATATGATGGAACATAATGTGAATACCATCATTGATGCTATCACAAAACATTAAGATCTTCTATAAAAGAGATAAAAAAGAGTTCATAAAATCGTAAGTCTATGATTATGTTACTAATGATGCCCCAACAGCTATAATTGATAACATTGATATGAAATAAAGTTACTTTTACAGAGAAATTTATACTCTATAGATTCTAAGATAGATAAAGTAAGTGGATTTATTGCCTCATGGTGCCCAAACTGTCAGCAGTAGCATTCTATTTTTCAATGCTTTTTTTACAATAACTCTCGACACTTGAAACGATTCATAAGAAGAATTTGGTGTCTCTTTCTTAAAGTATTTTTATCTATCCAACTTCATTTATAACATGCAAGTAGAATTAGTGTATGAATAAAAACCACTTGAAGAAAAAATACCTCTTATGAAGAGTCTCAACACAATAATTGTTGCAATGTTGGAGACTGAAAGAGAGTATGATAATGGCCCCAGCTTGCATTTTTATAAGCATAAAGATGGCGATACACAATGGATTTTATGTTATACTACTTATAAACGACTGCGTGAAAAAATAGTTGGAACAACCTTGCAAGATATTTTTTAAAAAAAGTGCGTAAATTGGCAACCCAATAGCCTTCTGTTTAGGTATTCTGTTTTGTATGAGAGATGCAATTCTATTACGTAAAAAAATGTGTTCGGCAATACTTAATCGCCATTATGTAAGAGACACTGGCTCAGATGTTTTTGAAAATTGCAATACTAAATTAAAAGATGATGCTAAAGACAGAATCTATTTTTTATTTGATGCTTTCATATTCTCCCTAAATTAAGCTGTCTCCTCATTTTAGAAATTACACAAGCAGATAAGCTTATTCTACTTTGGCATACAAAACTGAATACAGCACTGAACCGTCTTCATATTTGTCTCAAACATACTGCTGTATAAAGTTTAGGTTGATTTATAAGCAACAAAAAGCACGCGCTTTATAAGAAAGTAATATCATAAAACCATTAATAAACTGGCAATATATTGAAAAAATATACCAGCTTTTATAGAATGCTTTGTAAAACAATAACATAACTGCCTTTGTCCCTGCTGATTCTTATAGGTATTCGCATCGATCCCTTATGTTATATTCATAAAGATCTGTTTGAGGATGATCTACAGGCAATTTTTAACTCAAGAATATAGAAAAGATCGATGAGATGTTACAGATGTGTTTCATCTGCTTTTATCGCTAAAAGTAATGAAAATTCTAAAACAAGCACGCCTTCTATCTCTCAGTGATTTTTTGCAACTTATCAGATACCCTTGCTGAGAATTGCATAGTGATTTACATGAGAAAAAATAAACTTGCAGCATGCGCGCATAGGTTTCTCTCTAATTTATGTGATTGGTAAAAAAAACAAATGCTTCTTATAGGAGCTCTGAAACTATTTTAGATCATATGGCCAGCGGTAAGATAGAATGCGCCTATTCTCGTAGAGATTATTTAGAACAGCGTCGTATTTTGTGCATCAAATAGACTTCTTATGTTAGGGATCAAAGCTCAGATATGGGGCGCATCCTTCCTTATCTGTAACTCATTTTTTCTCTCTATTTCTCTCATTTGCTTTTATAATACACATAAATTATTACATCAAGAAACATATTATAATATGTTGTTTTTTTATAACAAAATTATAAATGAGTAAAAATATGGTTAATAAAGATTTATTCTATATTGATATTTTTTTATAATGAAAATGATGTTTGAAAATTATATTCTTCTTACAGACCGTGAAAATGCAAAATTTCTTCATATAAATGTTTTGACATTCTCAGCGCTATGGGACAATAGATCATTACCAAAACTGTTAAAATTTTGTTTTTAATCCCATCGGTTACAACCTGAGTTTGTAAATGTAATTGAGCAAGTCAAAACACACCATTATCATGACGCAGCATAAAAGAGAGTCGTATCACATCAATTAATGCTTACTTATTATTTGTGCGCTTTCCTGTGTTTTTATTAAAAGTATGAAAATTCTGATGAGCAACAGTGAAACTTAGTTTTTGACCATAGTCGTGTGTCAAGCGTTCTTTTATTTCAATCGTAAAGATGATACCATTCCAACGCGTTAAAACATGGCAACCTGTTCCAATAAGCTTGATAAGCTCAATTTTTGTGTGAAAGACAGGCCCTTTATCTGGATGTTCGCCCAATAAGATTATTTCAGGTCTGAATGCTAAAATATCAGTTTCTTCACCATAAGAAAATGAATGCCCTAAATGTTGTTCTAAGACATAGCGATCAAGAAAATTCATAGGAGGAGAACCAATAAAATCAGCAACAAATGTTGTTGCTGGAGTATCGTAAATTTCCATTGGTGTTCCAATTTGCTCGATAGCTCCTTTATTCAAAACGACTATTCTATCAGCTAATGTCATAGCTTCTAGTTGATCATGGGTAACATAGAGGCTCGTTGTTCCTAATGAACGCTGTAGTGTTTTTATTTCAATACACATTTGCGCCCGTAATTTTGCATCAAGATTTGAAAGAGGTTCATCAAAGAGAAAAACACGGGGTTGACGTACAATCACACGCCCCATTGCAACACGCTGACGTTGTCCTCCTGATAATTGTCGTGGTTTACGATCAAGAAATGGTTCTATCTCCAAAAGCTTTGCAGCATGTGCGATACGTTTTTTAATTTCTTCTTTAGGAGTTTTACGATTTTTAAGACCATATTCTAAATTTCCACGAACTGTCATATGGGGATAAAGGGCATAATTTTGAAAAACCATAGCGATATCACGATCAGCTGGTTCACGATCATTGATACATTCGTTATCAATGCATAATTCACCTGAGGTAACTTGTTCAAGTCCTGCTATAATACGTAATAAGGTCGATTTTCCGCACCCTGAAGGACCGACAAGAACAAGAAGTTCTTTATCGGCAACAGTTAAGTTTAAATCATCAATGACCAGAATGCCGTTGTCATACTGTTTTTTTATATTTGATAACTGGATTATGGCCACAATTACTTCTCCGTTTCAATAAGGCCTTTGATAAAAAGCCGCTGCATGAAGATAACAACAAGAACAGGGGGAACCATGGCAACAACCGATACTGCCATGAGTATATTCCATTGAGGATCATGTTGAAGTGATTCGACAATAAGCTGTTTTAAAATAATAAGGATCGTTTGATGATTTTGATCCGTTGTGATGATAAGAGGCCAGAGATATTGTATCCATCCATAAATGAACATAATGATAAATAAAGCAGCAATATTGCTTTTACTAAGAGGAAGAAGAATATCCATAAAAAATTTAACTGGACCTGCACCATCAACACGTGCCGCCTCTAAGAGTTCATCTGGAACAGTCAAAAAAAACTGGCGAAATAAAAATGTAGCGGTCGCAGATGCAATAAGTGGAATAATCATTCCACTATAGGTGTTGACCATCCCCAATTTTGCAACAATCTCATAGGTTGGAAGAATACGAACTTCGACAGGGAGCATCAATGTAACAAAAATAAGAACAAAAGCAGTTTTTCGGAAGGGAAAGCGCATGTAAATAATTGCATAAGCAGACAAAAGTGAAATAATAATTTTTCCAACGCTAATCCCAAGAGCCATAATGAATGAATTCATTAAGAGTGGCCAGAGGTTGGGCAAACCCAGCTGTGCAAGGCCATCACCAAAGATTGTTTTATAATTTTCCAGAGCATATTTCCCAGGCAAAAGAGGAAGTGTTCCTGAGTTAAATGCTGCTGAACTATGAGTTGATGCAATGATAGCAACATAAACTGGAAAGCAAATAATGATAATACCAACAATGAGAATAATATGGGTTAGAAATTTCAAAACAGGGCGATTTTCAACCATAATTTGTTTCCTAATATTGTACACGGCGCTCAATCCAGCGAAACTGGATAAACGTTAAGACAATAACCATCAACATCAATATTGTTGATTGTGCTGCTGATGCACCGATTATTTGATTTCTAAAGCCATCGTCATATACTTTATAGACGAGGATGCTCGTTGCACGCGCAGGACCTCCAGAAGTTGTATTATCAATAATACCAAAAGTATCAAACATAACATAATTGACATTGACAATAAGAAGGAAAAACGTCGTTGGTGAAATTTGCGGGAAAACCACTGTCCAAAATCGTTTAAAGGGACCAGCACCATCAATGGCGGCTGCTTCTATTTGAGAACGCGGAACAGATTGAAGACCTGTAAGAAAAAAGAGAAAATTGTAAGAAATTTGTTTCCAACTAGCCGCAATGACAATAAGAATCATTGCTTGAGTGCCATTAATACGATAATTCCATAGCACCCCTATTTTCTCGAGAAAAAAAGGGATAATTCCGATGGTGGGATGAAAGATAAACAGCCACAATATACCTGCCAATACTGGAGCAACAGCATAGGGCCAGAGCAAAAGCATTGTATAAGCCTTTTTTGCACGGATGACACGATCAACACAGACAGCTAAGAGAAGTGATATTGTCATTGAAGCGACAGTAACTGAGATGGAAAATACTGCGGTTGTAAAAAGCGATTGCCGATAAGTAGGATCAGAAAGAACGGTTAGATAATTCTCAAAACCAATAAAGGTTGTTGTAAAGCCAAAAGGGTCTTCACGCTCAAAAGATGATTTTATTGCTTGAGCAGCAGGCCAAAAGAAAAACAAAAAAGTCACAAGAAGCTGAGGAAAAAGCAGTCCGTAAGAAAGTAGACTATTTTTAAAATATGCATGTTTTTCTTGCATTCATAGGGCTCTTTAAATGTAGAGACTTTAAAAAAGTAAACAAAAAGGACTCAACCGTTTTTGTTGAGTCTTTAATGTTTAACAATAAAACGAAATTAATGATTAGATCTTTCAAATTCACGCAAGAGTTTATTTCCACGTTCAACGGTCTCATCTAAACCATCTTTCGGCGTTTTTGAACCACTAAGAACAGCTTCCAACTCTTGATCAAGAATGGCACGAATTTGTGGTAAATTACCAAATCTTATCCCTTTTGAGTTAACTGTTGGTGGATTAAGATTAATCTGTTTGATAGCTATATCCGCACCTGGCGTTTTTTCATAGAAATGTTGTTTTTTGCTCAATTCATAAGTCGCTTTTGTGGTTGGGAGATAACCTGTTTCCTGATGCCATTTTGCTTGATTTTCTGTTTTTGAAAGAAATTTAAGAAAAGCGGCTGCCCCTGCATATTCCTTTGGAGTATGGCCCTTAAACGCCCAAATAGAAGCTCCCCCAATAACTGAATTTTGTGGTGCTCCTTCTGTATCCTTATAGTACGGTAGCATACCAACCCCCACATTAAACTGAGCTTCAGAAACAATTCCAGCATGTGATCCTGAAGATTGCATAAAAATTGCACAATTTTGTGCCATAAACATTGGTGTTGAATCTAATGCACCTGCTGGACCACCATAACGGAAAATACCTTGATCAGACCACTTTTTCAGGTCAGTCCACATACGCACTTGTAAAGGTCCATTAAATGTAAGTTCTGAATCAAGTCCTTTAAAGCCATTTTCCTTCGTTCCAAAAGGAACATTATGCAACGCTGAAAAATTTTCTATACCAATCCATTGAGCGGCATAAGCCATTGTAAAACCACAAGTTGCCGCTTTAGTCTCAAGAATTTTCTTGGAAAAGTTTTCTATATCTTGCCACGTTCTAGGAGGCTGTTCTGGATCAAGCCCTGCTTTTTTAAAGATATCTTTGTTATAATAAAGGATGGGTGTTGAAATATTAAATGGCATAGAGACGATACGTCCCTGTTCATCGGAGTAATAACCACTAATAGCAGGGAAATAATCTGTAGGATCAAATTCTTGTTTTGTATCAGCCATAAGTTGATAAAATGGGTAGATTGCACCTTTTGCAGCCATCATAGTTCCAGTACCAACGTCATAAATTTGAGCAAGTACTGGCTGTTTCTTTCCACGAAATGCTGCAATGAGTGAAATCAATCCCTCTTCATATTCACCGCGAAATGAAGAAACAACTTTATACTCAGATTGACTTGCATTAAAATCGTTAATGAGACTTTCAGTTTGCTTTCCTAATTCACCACTCATAGAATGCCAAAAGCTGATTTTTGTCTGTGCAAAACTTTCTGTCATCCCCGCTGTGGACATTATGATAGCAACCGTGGCCGCTATGGAAAGATAAAAACGACTCATGCTTCACCCTTTCTGAAGTGATGGAATACAAACTACCCCTAAATTTATAGTATTACACATGAACATGCTATGACAGTTTTATTTCAGAAACATATTCTCTCATTTAAACAGGAACCACCTAAAGGTCAAATGAATTTGTTTAAATTTATTTATTTTCTTTTATAAGCTTTCTTATGTATTCACGAAATACGCGTTTGTAACTATCTGAAAAAAGTGAGATGGCTTAAATAAGAAAAGTCACTTGGTAAAAAGATATAGATCGTAAATATCATTTCAATGACTATTTCAATATCTGGATTTACTTTTTTAAAAAGAATTGTTTATTCTTTTATTATTTGTCTTATAACTTTCGGCTTATAACTTTAACACGATGTTGCTACTGAATTTAAAGAAGAGACAAATAGAATTTTTTTAAAATTAAGAAAATCATTTTGAAGCGCTTAATAGTCTCTTTCCCTGTAACAAGATCACACCCCTCACGCAAAACAAAATGACACTGTATAACCAATTTCCATGCTGTTAAAAAATCTTTCAATACATCTACATTTCATGATAGCACCTATAAAATAAGCCCTAAAGCCTCTCCATTAAAGTATATAAGACTTTTTGTATGCCATCATTTTTACACTTCATAAAAGTGCAAAACGACATCATCATGTGCGATCCTAATGCTTCAACAAATCTTGCATTTAAAATACGTTAAATGAATATTTTTATTCTTTTCTCAATCATTTTTTATCCACACACCAACCCTGCTTGTAATGTGCAAACGAATGATTTTGATTGATTCATTGTAAAAATATTTGAAATAAGAGAATCTTACGTATTAAGGTCTCTTACTCACATGAATAAAATATTAATTATGATTATAAATCAATGTATTATTGTCGTATATTAGATAATTTTTCTTCTTTCATTACGCTAACTTTATGAAGATATATAGTTCCTTTTGTGTTGATGTATTTTTACCTTTGTGCACACAATTGCAATGCGAGATCAGGTTGATCTGTCGTAATATAATGTACAGGCATATCAAGCCAATATGATAACCGAGCTTTTCCATTAATTGTCCATACCCCTACAGTAAAACCAGCCTCAAGAGCTGATTCAATAAAGTTCTGTGAAACAATAGAGCCATCTAAACTTAGATCAGAATAACCTAATTGCTTCCATTCAGAAAAATGACGGTACATATCACCTTCGAAATTATCAACACATGGACCAGATGGTATTCCTGCTTCAATAAAAGGACGAAGGATAAAAGGATCAAAACTAATAGCAGAAACCCGTTCTGATAAATTTCGGCTTTTTATTAGCGCAAGCGCTTTTTGGGATAATATTGTTTCGCGCTCCACTTCACCGCATGTCTTGATTTCAAGATGCAATGCAACATTCGTTGGTGCTAAAAGATCAAGCACTTCTTCTAATAAGGGAGGTGCTTCTTGGCTTCCTTTTACGCAGAGTTGTTTGCGTGTTTCATTATCAATGTCGTGAATATACCCCTTTTTTCCAACCAATTGGTCTAGACGGAAGTCGTGAAAGACAACCACTTCACCGCTTTTTAGCAAATGAACGTCGCATTCAACTTCATCAACACCTAACGCTATAGCATTATTAAATGCCGAAAGGGTATTTTCAGGATAAAGATGAGCTCCTCCACGGTGTGCAACAATTTTTTTCTCAGACATGCAAAATCCCACACTTCTCAATTTTAAACGATATTGACGTACAGATTGCCAGATAAAAGCTTATATCATATGAAAATACACAATCATTTTTAAATGATTTTTTCTACACTTTTCGAATATCAAACCCTCAGTCATATTTTATTCTTAAAAGACTTATCCTTCATTTTAATTATTCCCATTCAATAGTACTAGGAGGCTTTGAGGTTACATCATATACAACACGATTAATCCCTCTAACTTCGTTAATAATACGTGCTGCTGTCTTACTTAAAAACGCCATATCATAAGGATAAAAATCAGCAGTCATTCCATCTACAGATGTGACGGCGCGAAGAGCACAAACAAATTCATAAGTGCGACCATCCCCCATAACACCAACAGTTTGAACTGGAAGAAGAACAGCAAAAGCTTGCCAAATTTCATCATAAAGACCGGCCTTACGGATTTCCTCAAGATAAATAGCATCTGCTTCGCGTAAAATTTCTAATTTTTCACGTGTTACAGCACCTGGACACCGAATTGCAAGGCCGGGACCTGGAAAAGGATGGCGACCAATAAACTGCTCCGGTAGCCCTAACTCTCGTCCTAGCGAGCGAACCTCATCCTTAAAGAGCTCACGTAACGGTTCTACAAGTTTCATCTTCATCTGTTCTGGTAACCCACCCACATTATGATGGCTTTTAATGGTTACCGTTTCACCAATAGCAGACACACTCTCAATAACATCTGGATAAAGTGTTCCTTGTGCTAAAAACTCTGCACCTCCTATTTTTTTCGTTTCTTCTTCAAAAACTTCAATAAAAAGGCGACCAATTGTTTTGCGTTTTTTTTCTGGATCTGTCTCACCTTTTAAAGCATTAAGAAACACATCAGCAGCATTAACGTGAATAAGCTCTATATTATAATGATCACGAAAGAGCGTGAGAACTTCTTCAGCTTCATTCTTGCGCATCAGCCCATGGTCTACCAAAATACATGTCAGTTGATCTCCTATAGCTTCATGAAGGAGTACCGCTACAACAGATGAATCCACTCCCCCTGAAAGACCACAAATCACACGACTTTTCCCAACTTTTTGTCGTATCGTAGCAATTGCCTGCTCACGATAAGAAGCCATTGACCAATTGCCTTTAATAGCAGAGATCTTATGAACAAAATTTTGCAAAAGTTTTGTACCATCCGGTGTATGGATAACTTCAGGATGAAACTGTACCGCATAAAAATGTCTTTTTTCATCCGCAATAGCCGCATAGGGAGCTCCTTTTGAGGTTCCTATGACACGAAAACCTTCTGGTAAAGCTGCCACACGGTCACCATGGCTCATCCATACTTGATAACGAGAACCTTTTTCCCACACTCCATCAAAAAGGGCACTCTCTTCTTGAACTTCCAAAAAAGCACGCCCAAATTCACGCTCATGTCCAGCTTCAACCTTTCCTCCAAGCTGAACACACATGACTTGTTCACCATAGCAAATACCCAAAATCGGAACACCCGCCTCAAAAATTTCCATTGGTGCACGCGGAGAGCCCTCATCAATAACGGAATAAGGACTCCCTGATAAAATAATAGCTTTAGGATTTATGCGGCGCACAGCTTCTAAAGCCAATTGAAAAGGAGCAATTTCACAATATACCCCCATTGCTCGTACCCGTCGTGCAATAAGTTGTGTAACTTGTGAACCAAAGTCAATAATAAGAACAGTGTCTGGATGTGATATGCTCATAGAAAACCAATCAACAATTGTAAAAGAAAACTCATGAGAGTTATGATTTAATCTTTCTCTTTTCACAAGCCTATTTTCTTACGAAAAAGATTATTCTCGTAAAGTTTATGATAAAAAGTGCAAAAATATGGATCAATGTTTTTTTTGCAACACAGATAAAAAGAACCCATCTGTTTGTGTTGTGGCTGGCGACAAAGTAAGTCCATAATTTGAAAAAACTGGTTGCACAGGAGAAAAACTAAAATGTTTCTGCCAAAGCGCTGGCATATCTATTGGAGAAAAATGAGAATGTTGTTGAAGGAAATGGGAAATTTGTTCCTCATTTTCATCTGTAAAAAGAGAACAGGTAATATAGATTAAGCGCCCATTTGGCTTAAGATAAGCTATCGCTTCATTCAAAATATCCCTCTGTTCTGTTTGGCGTTGTTTCACTTGTTCTAATGTTAAACGCCATTTCGCATCTGGACGACGACGCCATGTTCCTGTCCCACTACATGGTGCATCTAGTAGAACTCTATCCATCTGGCCTATTAATGGCTTCAATTCTTCTTTTTGTGCTCGTGTTTGTACATTACGAACACCAGCGCGTCGAAGACGATCAAAAATAGGAGCTAAGCGCGCTTTATCGGAATCATAAGCATAAATTTGCCCACGATTGTTCATATCGGAAGCTAAAGCTAATGTTTTGCCACCAGCACCTGCACAATAATCTAATACCTGCATGCTCTCTTGCGCTTCCACAAGGTGAGCAACAATTTGAGATCCTAAATCCTGTATTTCAAAGTGTCCTTTTTGAAAAGCTGGTTCCACTTGAACATTGGGATGACGATTAAACTTTTCAATCGGTGCAATTCTTAAAGCTTGCCCAAACCATGGAAAAGATTTAAGTTTGGTTTTTGCTAATTCTTTCAGCACCTTTTCTGGTGTTGCCTTTAGGTTATTTACCCGTAGGTCTAAAGAAGGACGCGTTGCTAACGCAGCCGCTTCAGTGATCCAATTATCACCAAATAAAGGACGCAGATGCGCTTGACACCATTGCGGAATATCACCACGAATATAGTCTGGAGCATCCACTAATTGCTGACCTTGCCACGATTTACGCTGTTTAGCCCCTAATAACTGCGGTGCAAACCGATCTTCTGTCAACTCACCGTCAATTTGCTCCAGCGTCATTTTTCCAGAATCTAATAAGGCACCAAAAACGATATCTCGGATATCATCACTCTCCATACGCCATTGTAAAGAATAACGTCGTCTTAAAACATCATAAACGATTGTACCAATAGCTGCACGATCACCTGCTCCAGCAAAGCGATGAGAAAGACCCCAATCCTTTAAAGCTTCTCCTACTGGGCGATGCTTCATTTCTATCTCTGTGAGAACATCTATTGCTGCTTGCAAACGCCCACCTAATCGCATTCATTTCTCCCATTAAAATAATAAAATTTTAAATCATCTAAAAAATAATATTATCGCCTTCTTGCCAATGAAACCTTCTCAACGCCATAA
Organism: Bartonella sp. CE47NXGY; assembly: GCF_042195415.1. Lineage (NCBI taxonomy): Bacteria > Pseudomonadati > Pseudomonadota > Alphaproteobacteria > Hyphomicrobiales > Bartonellaceae > Bartonella > Bartonella sp. CE47NXGY. The sequence goes on from NZ_JBHIOI010000008.1 coordinate 37,503, forward strand.
AAAATTTACATTCAATCTTAAAACGATCTGATCATACTTTTTTATAAGATCCAATTTAGAGTATCTAAATTTTTCCTTTCATCTTCTGCCCATTCGTTTTTTATCCTTCTACCTCTTATACTAAAAGATACGTAGCCATCCATAAAAAACTTATTTCCGCCATGCATTACGAAAAAAACAAACTCTTTAATTTATTGGCGTAAAATAAAGTTTACGAGGATTGTCTGAACAATAGAAAAAATCTTCTCATAAAATTAAACAAGCTCATCTTACGTTCAACAAAAAATTAACTTTTTAGAAAATGCTTGGAACCACTATTTGGCATGACCGTTTTTACTCTAATGGCAACTGCCAGACAATTTTAAAGGAGAAAATAATGACTTATAATAATGGAAAAACAACTTCGTCTAAAAGCCGTCATAATACAATGCCCTCAAACAACGGAAAGAAATCCGTTCAAAGTGATCAGACAAACACTCGCCAACGTGCGTCAAAGACTGGACGGAAGACAACAAAAAGTTAATTCTAATTTTATATAACTTATTTCATATAGTCTTAACAGAAAGAATTAGAGTTTTAACCTCTAATTCTTTCCTTTTTGGGATTATTACACCAAATTACAAACAGAAAAAGCGCAGTCTCTCTTTCTTGTTCTCGGCAAATTTTATATTTATGCAATATGATATTAGGCTCTTGTATCTTTAAACTGGCCCACGATAATTTGGACTCTCTCGTGTGATAGAAACATCATGCGTATGACTTTCATGGAGTCCCGCATTCGTAATACGTACAAACGTTGCTTTTTCACGAAACTCTACGAGATCTTTTGCTCCAACATACCCCATCGAAGCACGAAGTCCACCAGCAAGCTGATGTAGAACTGATGCTATAGGACCTTTATAAGCCACCTGCCCCTCCACACCCTCAGGAACCAACTTAAGTTCATCACGAACATCATCTTGAAAATAGCGATCTGCCGATCCTCGTGCCATAGCACCAACAGATCCCATGCCGCGATAAGCTTTAAAGGATCGTCCTTGATAAAGATAAACTTCACCAGGACTTTCTTCTGTACCCGCTAAAAGAGAGCCAATCATAGCAGCACAAGCCCCACCTGCTAAGGCTTTAGCAAAATCACCCGAAGCTTTTATCCCCCCATCAGCAATAACGGGAATGCCCGCTTTTTCAGCAACTTCTGCAGCATTCATAATGGCTGCAAGCTGAGGAACACCAACACCTGCAACAATTCGCGTTGTGCAAATAGAACCAGGACCAATCCCAACTTTTATAGCATCCGCACCACTGTCAATCAAAGCCTGTGTTGCTTGAGCAGTCGCCACATTACCAGCAATAATAGCTGGAGAAAACGTCATTTTTTTAATACGCTCAACAGTGTCTAATACACGCTGAGAATGTCCATGTGCAGTATCAATTACTAGAATATCAACGCCTGCATCAATTAATCGTTCAGCCCGCTCAAACCCATCGTTCCCTACACTACTTGCAGCTGCAACACGCAAGCGACCTTGTGAATCTTTGGCAGCGTTTGGATTTAATTTTGCTTTTTCAATATCCTTAACTGTTATCAGTCCGACACAACGATTCTGTTCATCCACAACTAATAATTTTTCAATACGATGATGATGTAAAAGATACTTCGCTTCATTGAGTTGAACATTTTCACGCACTGTGATTAAATTTTCATGCGTCATTAATTCATAAATTTTTTGTTTAGGATCCGATGCAAAACGCACATCCCTATTTGTCAAAATGCCAACAAGCCGTCCAGCAGTTTCACCTTTAGCACCATTTTCAACAACCGGAATACCGGAAATACCATGAGAGCGCATCAAAGATTTTGCTTCTTCAAGTGTTGCATCTGGTCCAATGGTGACTGGATTAACAACCATACCAGATTCAAACTTTTTTACTTGGCGAACTTCTTCTGCCTGCTCTGCAGGAGACATATTACGATGAATAACCCCAAGACCACCAGCTTGAGCCATAGCAATTGCCAAACGCGATTCTGTTACCGTATCCATTGCCGCAGAAAGCAATGGCAAATTGAGCTTAATATCCGCTGCAATGCGCGTACTGAGATCCACTTGACTAGGCATAACAAGAGAATGACCGGGTTGTAAAAGTACATCATCAAAAGTCAGTGCCAATGCACCTGTCCCCGTTTCAACAATCTTTGCCATATCAAAATTCCTTTTATAATAAAACACCGCAAGAAGCTTTAAAATACAACTGCGGTTCTCATACATGGTAGATTGGCAAAAAATTATGCCATGCTACAAACAAAATGAAAAGAAAAATAAATATTTTTTTTAAGTGTGGTTTATAAAAATTTACAATTGTGATTCAATAGGTAACCAACTTATTATTTTTGCAAATGCGCGACGCCAAAAATTGCTTTCTGGCTCATAGTCAATGCTATATTTTTTTTCATTTTCAATAAAATCCCAATAAATACGATTATTATCACCAAGACGCAGATGATAGCTCATTTCCCCTGTGGTTTCTTCAGAAAACAACAAATCTAATCTTGCTGTAATGGGAGCACATTCAAAAAGAATGCCCATTTCTGTATTTAATGATGCTGATCTTGGATCAAAATTTAAAGATCCAATAAAAGCTGTTTTACGATCAATTAAAAAAGCTTTGGCATGTAGACTTGCCTTACTCGATCGAAACAATCGTAACCCATGAGTATTGCCTTCCGCTTTTAATTCATAAAGATTAACACCACTTTTCAACAATGCCTTACGATAAGGTACATAACCACCATGCACTAATGCTACATCAGTAGCTGCTAAAGAATTTGTCAGAATTTTGACATCAACACCTTTTGAAACCAAATTACTAAAATTCTGCGTGCCAACCTTACCAGGAACAAAATAAGGTGACGTAATCTGAACCGTTTTTTGGGCATTTCCAATAACCTTTGAAAGTGCCTTCATAAGCCAATTACTTGCTTTTTTACGCAATGCTTTTTCTGGAGGGTCAGAAAGAACAACAACTTTGTCTGCTAAAAATAACCGCTTTCCTGTTTGGATAAAACAATTAAAGTTAATGTGCTCTTTGACATAATCTAAATAAACTTTTGCAACTTTGGAATCACGAAACTTTCGTAATTTATCTTTCCAATAGCTAAGATCACTTGCGCTTTTAGGAACAACCAAAGTATGAATTGGCAAAACAACAGCACTATTCCAAAAATCATCAAAGATACTTTCTACCTTTTTAACAGAAGGACCGATTAACATCAAATCTAAATCTCGAAAATGGGATTCTTTACCAGCATCAAAATAAGAATCTGCAAGATTACGTCCTCCTACAAAAGCGACCCTGCCATCAACAATAAAAGCTTTATTATGCATTCTACGTGTTACAGTAATTGCCCGTAATATAATTTCTAAACCACGGCGTAAACCACCTTTACGCGATCGCCCTGGATTAAACATTCTCACCTCAATGTGAGGATGTTTATCTAGCGCAATATAAGCTGGATCACGTGCCTGAGCATTAATATCATCCAAAAGAAGCCGTACCCGAACCCCTCGATCAGCTGCCTCAACTATTTCACTTAATAATAGGCGCCCCGTTAAATCATCATCCCAAATATAATACATCAGATCAAGGCTACGCCCAGCCTCTGCAGCTCCTATTGCCCGAACACAAAACGCATCCAAATTGCTGATAATGAGGGAAAGGGCATCTTTATCAATCCCCAATCCATTTTCTTTCTCAGCTAATTGACTGACGATACGATCAAGCTTAGTTTCATCTTTCTGAAGAGGTAACGCATAAGAACATTTTCCCCTAGCATTTTTCACAAAACGCCCATAGGTGTAGATTGCCAACATAGATGCAATAAAAAAAAAGAGGACAAAACCAATAACAATCTGTAAAAGAGTCAAAGAGGGCAAACTTTCTATTTTAAACTATCACATCATCAGTAATGCAAACGATAACACTAATCACTTTATCTTAATCGTATAGCAGATAAAATGCCACTTCTTGCTTAAGAGAGTATAAATTTAATATTGATGATACAAAAATTTTAGCGGTAGTATTTAAAAGTTTTTAAAAATGCTTCTCTGTTTTAATAAATGTAAACTTAACTAAAATTGTATAAATTGAAACAAACGATTAAAATAGTCACATAAAATTTATATTTGATTTAAATCAACAAAATCATCCACTATAGATAAATTTTACAATAAATGATTGTTTTCTTCAGCTTTCCCCCACGGACTTTATCAAAATTCACTCTATTTTTTGAAACGCTTGCTTGTCATGAAGAGAAATTTGTTATGAATTTACTTTCGTTCTTGATTTCTTATTGCTCTCAATTCTTCCATTTTTCTATAAAGTGTAGAGCGACCAATATGAAGGCGACGCGCAATCTCACTCATATGTCCTTTATAATGTTTAATCGCTTTCTCTATAATATCATGCTCCATTTCTGCAAAAGTACGTACATGCCCATCAGTATTCAAAAATTTTATCGATTCTTGCTCATTATCTTCTTGCATATTACCCTCAATGATATTGGGAACATTCATTAATGAATTTCCCATTAATTGCGGAAAATCTCGAACAGTTAATAACGGTCCTTCACTGAGTAAAATCGCACGAAATAAAAAGGTTTCAAGCTCATTTCTATTGCCAGGCCAATCATACTGCATAAGCAAGGAAAGAGCAGAGCCTGCTAAACCATGGACATGTGATCGCCCTGTTTCTGTGATAATGCGATCAATCAAACGTTGTGTGATCTCTGGAAAATCATCCCTTAATTCTCGTAAAGCAGGAACGCTAATAGACAAGTGAGAAAATTGTTCAAACAAACTATGCAAAAAAAAGTTCTCATTAACCAAGTCCTTTAAACGCGATGTTGAAATAGCGATGATCCGAAAAGGAAAAAAATCTCCTTTTGTATCCCTTTCCCTTTCTTTAAGGTAATGAGCAAACCGTTTTTGCTGTATGGGCTCAAGTCGATCAATATCACAAAGGCAAAGTGTCCCTTTTTCAAGAGAAGAAACCAATGGTAGGAATTCTTTAAACCACTGCTGATTTTCTTCTTCTGGATCAACGATGGCTGAACATTGAAAGCGAACAAAAACACCCTCCGAAAATAATCCCTCATGATGAATAATCCGAGCTAATGTCTCACGTCCTGTTCCAGCTTCTCCCTCTATCAAAAGATTCTGTAAAGAAGTTGCTGCTTGTCTCGATTGTTCTAATACTATCTGCATAGCTCTACTTTTTACGCAAAGATCAGAAAACCGTAAATGATTCTCTTTTTTTCGCCGAATATCTCGAACCTCATGCTCCAAGGCAGAAATAAGAGCAAGGATATCCAAAGTAACTCTTACACGTAATAATGTTACTGGATGGATCCAATAATCAATAGCTCCAGCTGTTAAAGCTTTCTGGAGTAAATGCTGATTCTCTTGTTGTGCTATAACGACAATAGGAACAGAAACACCAGCAACTCTAATCATTTTAATCAAATCGCTCACACTCAAATCACTCATAACGACATCAAGGAGTGCAAGCACAATGTTTTTACGCCTGTGTAAAAGATCAATCGTACGGAGACCATTTTCTGCTTCAATGACACGATAACCAAAACCTCGCAGCATAGAAGAAAGTTCTATACGTCTTCCATAATCTTCACTCGCAACAAGAATGGGACCAACCATAATGTCAATAATCTCCTTTGAGACTACTTAGCAGCTTAATATAAAAATTGTTGTAAACCATAAGAAATATTTTACCTCTTGTGTTTCACTTACGAAATTCATCAAGCTGTCAATTAAATACAACATTAAGGCATTTTTTTCCATTTTTTTGCTTTTTCATTGATTTTTATCAAATTTTTCATATTGACTCATGGGGTAATTTAATAATGTTATAGAAACTAGAGAGCAAAATAATCTAAATAGAGTGCAATAAATGAAACATACCTATCATATTTTATGTCTTACAATTACCGCCTTGCTGTTAAGTGCCTGTAACTTTTCGCGATATTATAACTCAAATATGCCAACTGGAATTGATGGAAAATGGGTTGATGAGAATGGTATTATTTCTTCTTTCCACAATGGTGTTTTTGAAACGCATGCAGCAGATACAGAAGAAAAACTATCAGAAGGAGCATATAATTATCTCAATGCCCAAAATATAGAAATTGAAATACGCTCTATTCTCCGTGGAACAATTTCTAGAGTCAATTGTACAATGTCATATGACGCCACACAACTTCTCTGCACCTCACATACAGGAGCACAGTTTTTCCTTAAGCGGAAATCTTAACAAAGTACAAGGGAAACCTCTCTTAAGAACAGAGGGAGCACACACATTAAGCAGGAGGCGATATCCTTTCTCCTCCTGATAGAAAATCCTCTCTAAAATACGCAAAGAGGCTAGTATAATCTTTACCCTGAAAATTTTCTAAACATTATGAAATGCGTAAAATAATCATTTTCTTCCACAAAATATCAGTAAAGCCACCTCACAATAAAATTGTAACTTTGTATCATTCAATCTATTTCAACCTAAAATAACATTTTATTTGATAGGGAAGCTTAATCTAAGCAGCGCCAATGCGCAAAAGATCATGAAAATGAACAATTCCTATCGGTTTTTTATCTTCAACCACAAAAAATGCACCAATCTGATGATCATTAATAAAAGCTGTTGCTGCACCAACAAGTGTATTTGGCTTTACAACTTTAGGAGCTTTGGTCATCACCTCGTCAACATTAAATTTTGATAAATTAAAATGAATGTTACGTGCAAGATCGCCATCAGTTACAATTCCGATTAGTTCACCTTCTTGATTCACAACACCAACACAACCAAAATGTTTTTCCACCAAAACATTCATCGCTTCAGTCATAGCTGTTCCCTGCATAACCAAAGGAATATTATCACCCTCATGCATAATATCACACACGTATTTAAGGCTTGCACCAAGAGAACCACCAGGATGATATATTTTGAAATCCGTTGCGGTAAAACCACGCATTTCTAAAAGAGAAACCGCTAATGCATCTCCCATTGCCAATTGCATAATTGTTGAAGTTGTAGGGGCTAAACCATGGGGGCACGCCTCTTCTATCTTTGGTAATAATAGTACAATATCAGCTTGTCGTCCTAACACAGAGTGCTTACTTGATGTCATCGCAATAAGGGGGATACGAAAACGCGCCGCATAACTTATAATACCACTTAACTCTTGAGTTTCACCAGACCATGATAAAGCAAGAATAACGTCATCAGAGCCAATCATACCAAGATCACCATGATTGGCTTCTGCAGCGTGAACAAAAAAGGCAGGTGTTCCAGTTGAGGCTAAGGTTGCTGCAATTTTTGTCCCTATATGACCACTTTTTCCAAGACCAGTAATAACCACATGTCCACGAGCATTTCTAATAGTTTGAACAGCCGCTTCAAAAGAAGAAGAAAGACTTTCCAGAAGAGCTTTTTCAAGAGCTTCAAGCCCCTGCTTTTCACTAGCAAGTGTTTTAAGCGCTGATGCTACTGCACCTTGCAAAGCCATATGAGGAGACGATATTGTCATAATCAAATTCGATCAATAAAATTAAGTGAGAGATCTATATCACTTTTCGACATTAATGGTTTCTAGTAAATTTTTCAATGAAGCAGAAACGTGGCTGTGCATATCAGCGCGTGCCAAAGAAAATGCAACGTTGGCTTCAATAAAACCAGCTTTAGAACCGCAATCAAAAGTGCGCCCTTTTACTTGCAAACCCCAAAAATCTTGCTCATTTGAAAGCCGTATCATAGCATCTGTTAATTGAATTTCATTTCCTGTTCCCCGTTCTTGAGTGGAAAGAATATTAAAAATTTCTGGCTGCAAAATATAACGTCCATTGATGTACAAATTTGATGGTGCCGTACCTTGTGCTGGTTTCTCTACCATTTTTGTGATTTCAAAACCATTTGCAATCTGTTTGCCTTTCCCAACAATACCATATTTATGTGTTTCTCTAGGATCGCATTCCTGAACTGCTATAATATTTCCCCCACCCACCTTTTCATAAAGGCTCATCATTTCAGAAAGACAGCCCTTTTTCGCTTGTATCAACATATCCGGTAATAACAAAGCAAAAGGTTCCCCTGCAACTAATTCACGTGCACACCAAAGAGCATGCCCTAATCCCAAAGGTTGTTGTTGCCGAGTGAAAGAAGTTGACCCTGGTAATGGCTGTAAACGGTATAAATGTGCAAGATCTTCTTTCTTTCCACATTCAGCAAGTGTCGTATATAATTCAACTTGCTCATCAAAATAATCCTCAATGACTGCTTTGTTACGTCCAGTCACAAAAATAAAATGCTCAATACCAGCTTCCCTCGCCTCATCCATAACATATTGAATAACAGGTTTATCAACAACTGTTAGCATTTCTTTAGGAATCGTTTTTGTCGCAGGAAGGAAACGCGTACCAAGACCTGCTACTGGGAATACTGCTTTCCGGATTTTACGCACACTCACCCTCCTCAATGAATTCATATAACTTTTTTGTTTTATTTATCATATGTTTTTACGAAATGGTAAAAAAGATATCTTATTGTTTTGATTATCATTATAATGAGCAATAAAAATGTAAAAAGAGTCTGAGAATTTATTGAAGGGATTAAAACGTATTATTTATTTCAGTTTTTTCCTCTTCTTGATCATATTATCGATTAAACTAAATACAAAATAAAGTTATTGCACATCTAATGAATTGAATATTAATGGGGATTTCAAAATGCAAAAAACAGAATTGAAGACTTTCTCTTTTTTAGAGAAGTCAATAGCTTGGAGAACTCTTCTCACTGGCTCTGCCGTTATTTTTTCTGCTTTTTTAATGTTTTTTGCACCCCTTTCATATGCTGATAGCGGATTTAAACACTGGATTAAAGAATTTAAAAAAATAGCTATTGCTCACAATATTACCCCCTCTACGTTTCATATGGCGTTTAAAGGTGTTAATGCCATTGATCCAGAAGTTCTAAAAAGCGCCGCATACCAACCGGAATTTGTTGCTCCTTCATGGAACTATTTCGATAATCGTGTCCATGATATTGCAATTGAGGAAGGACGACGCCAAACTCAAAAATGGAACAAATGGCTTCTTCAAATTGAAAAACGTTTTGGTGTTGATCGCAATATTCTGCTTGCTATTTGGTCAATGGAAAGCAACTATGGGAAGGTTTTAGCTAATAAAAGTGTAATGCGTGATACCATTCGCTCTCTTGCAACTTTAGCCTATGCTGATAAAAAACGTGCAAAATATGCATATACACAGCTGATTGCTGCTATGAAAATTCTACAAAGTGGCGAAATTAAACGCTCTCAACTCACTGGATCTTGGGCCGGTGCATTGGGGCATACACAATTTATTCCAAGCAGTTATCTCGCCTATGCAGTTGATATGGACCAAGATGGACGGCGTGATATCTGGAACTCTGTTCCAGATGCTCTGGCTACTGCTGCTAACCTTCTCCACAAAAATGGCTGGCAACCTAATCTTATTTGGGGAGTAGAGGTAAAAGTGCCGCAGGGGAAAACCCTTCCTGAAGGCTGGTATTCCTTTGAACAATGGAAAAAATTAGGTGTAAAACACGCAAATGGGCACCCTCTTCCTACATCAGCTGAACAAGCAATATTAAAATATCCAGATGGAGCAAAAGGACCTATATTTTTAGTCACAAAAAATTTCTTTGTTCTGAAACATTATAATAATGCAGATCGTTATGCGTTTGCTGTTGGCCTTCTTGCTGATCGCATTGCTGGACATCCTAGATTGGTAAATGATTGGCAAAGACCTTTTCAACCTCTTACTTTCCAGGAATGTAAAGAACTACAATCTCGCTTAAGTGCACTGGGCTATTATAAAGGGAATGTTGATGGAAAAATCGGAACAGCTTCTCGCAAAGCAATTAAAGCTTTTCAACTGCGTCACGGTCTAAAAGCAAATGGATATCCATCATCTCAAGTGCTTTTTCTCCTTCGCAAACAATAAGGGAGACTAAATTTTTGTCTTCTTTTCGCCTGATATACTTGACATTATTGCTGTTTTCACTTTCTATTGTGGGGATCTTACAGCCATCCCCAAGTAAAGCAACGAACTTCTTCAAATGGTTGTCACAACAAAACAAACAGACACAGCAGCCACCGCAAATTATAGAACAAAAAATAGACAAGCCGCAAAAAAAGATCGTAACACAAAAAAACATACAAAAGCTAAAAAATGAGAATGCAAAGCGCATTCTTGTCATAGGGGATTTTGCAGCTTCTGCTGTTGCTGATGCACTTAAGAAATTTTTTATAAATAATAGCGATATCGTTATCATGAACAACACAATGCCAGCTTCCGGCTTAGTTCGAACGGATTATTATTCTTGGCAAAGCAATATTTCTAAACTCATTGATCAAAATAGCCCCGATGTTATTATCATGATGATCGGTGCAAATGATAATCAACCCATCACAGACTCTCATAACATGATTAACACAGATCAGTCAGAATGGATACGCATCTACAAACAAAGAATTATCGAAATTACTGAAAGTCTTCACGCCTCTGGAAAATCATGGATATGGATAGGTCAGCCTTCTTTTGGAAATGATCTTTTGACACAAAAAATGAAAATTTTTAATGCGCTCTATAAACAAGAAACAGAAACAGCAGGAGGGTATTTTCTCGATATCTGGAGCGGCTTTAGTGATGAGACAGGAAATTTTTCTTTTTCAGGCTATGATATTAATGGAAAAATAACCAAATTACGCACCAATAATGGCATGCATTTCACCCCTGAAGGAAAGAAAAAACTTGCCTCTTATTTAGAAAAACCATTGAAAAATATTTCAAATTTTTATGCCTTTTCTCATGAAAATTCTTACTCAACCGATCAAGTTATTCAAAAACTTATACAAGAATCAGAGAATCAAGAGCGGAGTAAAATTATGCGTCAGCCTCCAATGAGCCTCGATGATATGGCACAAAAAAACACTCACCTTTTAGGCAAAAGAAAGTCAAGTTTTATAAAAAAATCATGGTTTCCACCAAATGGGCATCAAAAAGATCGAGCTGATAATTTTTCTTTCCCATAATGTCTATTTAAAATACAAAATCTATTTTCCTCTATAAACAAAAAGCGAATAAGATAAAAAACTCTGTTTACAGAGCTATAATGAAGAGAAAATTTGCATAAATCGCAACTGTACCTTTCGAATAATATGAAAACGGCATGGTGTTAACCATACCGTTATATCTTATAGTCCACGTTTGTTAATCATTGCCTCTGGTAAAGGCATTCGTCCCCGAAAAGCTTTATAAAGCTCCTCTGGATCACGACTTCCTCCAGCGGAGTAAATAAAACGTTTCAACTTATCAGCAAGCTCTGAATTAAAAACATCTCCCGTTTCTTCAAAAGCTTGAAAAGCATCAGCATCAAGGACTTCCGACCACATATAAGAATAGTAACCAGATGCGTAACCATCCCCCGCAAACACGTGCATAAAATGTGGGGGACGATGACGCATAATAATTGTATCAGGCATTTGCAGCTTTTCTAATTCTTGGCGTTCAAACACTGTTGGATCAGTGACTGTTTCGCCTTGATGAAAAGCCATATCCACTAAAGCTGATGAGATAAATTCAACGGCAGAAAATCCTGCATTAAATGTCTGTGCTACTAAGACTTTATCTATCAACTCTTGTGGCATAGGATGGCCTGTTTTTGTATGTATAGCATAAGATTTTAATATCTCTGGTACTGTTAACCAATGTTCGTAAAGTTGAGAAGGTAGCTCAACAAAATCACGTGAAACAGATGTTCCCGACACAGATGGCCATGTGACATCAGAAAGCAAACCATGCAATGCATGTCCAAATTCGTGGAAAAGCGTACGTGCATCATCAAGTGATAAAAGAGCAACTTCCCCTTTAGGTGGTTTAGCAAAATTACAAATATTGTAGATAATAGGCTTTTGTCCGCCATCCAATTTATGTTGTGATTGCAAACTACTCATCCACGCACCGGAGCGTTTTGAAGAACGTGCAAAATAATCACCAATAAAATGCCCAAGTAGACTTCCATCAGACTTTTTTACTTCCCACAAACGTGCATCAGGATGCCAAAGTGTAACAGCGTTTTTTTCTTCAAATGTAATGCTAAAGAGTTTTTCGGCTACCCCAAAAGCCGCTTTAATCATAAGATCAAGCTGAAAATAATATTTAATCTCAGCGCTATCGAAAGAAAGTTTTTCAGTGCGAAGCTTTTCAGCATAATAACGCCAATCCCAAGCAGCTAAAGATTCATTGCTGCCCTGATTGTTGGCAAAATTTTGTAAGTCAATTTGCTCAGTAGAAGCTTTCGCTCTTGCGCGCTTCCATACAGGCATAAGCAAATCCATAACGGAATCAACACTTTTAGCCATAGTATTATCGAGCTTCAAATCTGCGAAAGATTTATATCCCAATAATTTAGCCTGCTCATCTCGAAGCGCAACAATCTCTACAATAATTGTTTTATTATCATTCTTGTTATTATTTTCACCACGTTTAGCCCAAGCTTGGAATACAACCTCACGCAAATCACGACGATCAGAGAATTTTAAAAAAGGTTCAACAATCGAACGTGCTAGTGTTAATGCATACGCTTCTTCATTGCCTCTTTCACACGCAATTTCCTTCATTGAAGCAATGAGATCTTGCGGTAAACCAGATAAGTCTGTTTGTTTTAAAAACAGAATCCATTCAGCTTCATCATTTAAGACATTTTGTCCAAAAGTAGCATTTAAAAAAGCAAGTCTTTCATTAATTTCCAAAAGCCGTTTCTTAGCTTTTTCATCGAGTTTTGCCCCATGACAAACAAACTTTTTCCACCATAATTCAAGAACACGTGTTGTTTCACTCTCAAATGTGCCCAACTGCGACTGTTTATAAAGCATATCTATTTTCGCAAATATCCGCGCATCCATCATCATTTTTGAAGAATAACGAGAAAGTTTTACAACGAACTCTTGCTCTAGCTGTTGAATTAATACATTCGTATGAGCACTGGTGCGTAAGAAAAATATTGAACAGACACGATCAAGCGCTTTGCCGCAAAGCTCAAAAGGCTGCAAAAAATTCTCAAGCGTTGGTGGTTCTTGCACCATCGCAATTGCCTCTAGTTCTTCTTCTGCTTCTTGAAGTGCCTGTTCAAAAGCGGGTTTAAAATCTTCGTCACTTATAGAAGAAAAATCAGGAAGACCTAAAAATCCCTTCCAGTCCAGCACTGCTGCTTTTGTCATAATACTTTATGTCTCCATTATAAATTTAAACTGTAACAATTATCTTTACGACACAAATTGATAACATACTAAAACTATTTCGTGAGTTTCAAAACTACCTTTCAAAACCCTATTGAATAAAAAACCTGAAAATCGTAAAGTTCTTTCATTCAAACCATATTATATTGAAGCAATAAAGATTATTCGCTCGCACATCACAATAGAATTGCATATTAACAAAAACACTTGGAGAAAAGCATAATCTCCACTCTTTATAAAATATTGCTTTAGATTCTTTTGAAAATCGCAAACTACATTAAAGAAATGATGGTAAAATCAGAACTGATTTTTACATTTACGTTTTTATATTATCCTCAAATTAAGCTGTATTCTCGTTTTAGTGATTCAGAAACTTGTTTATAACTTATAATTTACCCTTGACTTTACTTCAAATATTAACAATTGGGAATATAGCTGGGGAGTTTTTTTTAAATCTTCCATAAACTTTTGTTTTTATCTCATCTATTATCTAGATTTACAACTCTCCAACTCTTCAGGAGGTACTTTATCATGACTGAAATCAAAACGGCCTTCGACTTCAAAAATTTTTCTCCTGAAGCTCTCGCTGAAAAGTTAAAGAACCAGCATTTTGCAGACTCTATTGATATCATCAATGACCTCGATATCATGGAACGTGTAACTATTCTTAGTCTTCTGCCTCTTGATTATGTTATCGAACTTTTTGATAAACCAGAGCTTGAGCAACCTGCTGCCATCCTAGAACTTCTCCCTATAAATCGTGCTGTTGAAATTCTTGATGGCATGTCTGCCGATGCTGCTGCAGACGTCTTTCAAGAAATGGATAAAGAAACCCGCACACGACTTTATGCCTTGCTTAACCCCTTAACGCGCGCTGAACTTAAAAAACTCACCAGTTATCCTGACCATACAGCAGGGGCACTGATGACAACAGAATTTATAGCCGTTCCTTCAAACTGGACCATACAAAAAACTTTGGATCACATCCGTGAGGTCGAGCGAACACGTGAAACAGTTTATACCAGCTATGTAATTGACCCTAAAACAGGTACTCTTCTAAAAGCTGTTTCCCTGCGTAACCTTATTCTTGCCTCACCTGATGAACTAATTCTTAATGTCCCTACCCATGACTCGCCCATTACAATATCGCCCTTCACACATCATGAAGATATCGCACGCCTTTTCCAGCGCCATGATCTTCTCTCTGTGCCTGTAGTTGATGAAAGTAACCATGTCATTGGCATTGTAACCGTTGATGACGTGCTTGATACTATGGTCGATGAGATGAATGAAGATGCCTATAAATTTGGGGGTATGGAAGCGCTTAATAAGCCCTATATGCAAATTAAGTTTCCTGAAATGATGAAAAAACGTGGCGGATGGCTCGCTTTACTCTTTATCGGTGAAATGCTGACAGCAAGCGCTATGCAACATTTCGAAACAGAACTCGAAAAAGCGATTATTCTTACACTGTTCATACCTCTCATTATGAGCTCAGGAGGAAATTCCGGCTCACAAGCTACATCCCTTATTATCCGTGCATTGGCTTTACGTGAACTCACGTTGAAAGACTGGTGGAAAGTGATCATTCGTGAAATTCCAACAGGACTATCCCTTGGTCTCTTACTAGGAATTATTGGTGTTACGCGCATTGCTCTTTGGCAAAAACTGGGTATCTACGACTATGGACAACATTGGATTGCTATTTCGACAACAGTGGGTACAGCTTTAGTTGGAATCGTTACCTTTGGTTCTCTTTCTGGATCTATGTTGCCTTTTATTCTTAAAGGTTTAAAATTTGATCCAGCAAGTGCTTCTGCTCCTTTTGTGGCAACTTTAGTAGATGTCATGGGCATTATAATCTATTTTTCTGTAGCTTCCCTCATTTTGTCAGGAACTCTTCTTTAAACATGTAAAGTAAAAACTCTTACTTATGGAAAGATCTTGTCATGTAACCTAAGATTCTTTCCATAAGAAAATAAGCTTTATTATTTATTTTCTAGCGCACCGCTCCATAGATAATTTATTATTTTTTTTGAATAACAGCTCCGAATGACGTAAATTTACCTCATCATAAAGCTTCTCATATTAAATCGATTAAAGTCATCTTCTTGCCAGTCACAAACGAGATCGGTGTATGGCTAAAAACTATTCAAGAAAAAATAAAATACTTCTTATATCTTCTTTCTCGTATCAAAAACTGGCGCAATATTGACAGCTGAGAAAGAATAATAATGATAATGCTCAACAGCTTTATATTTTTTCACAAAGGCGTTAATAGTATACTATTCGCGTATATTATATCATTTATGAGCCCTATCATGGAATGGATGTAGTGTACGTTAAGCAATCTCTCTTAAGTACATGAATATGTAACAACAAGTATATTCTGTTTAAAGTGTTCTGTTTGGCATGAAAAGCATGCTCCTATTAGAGAATACGATTAACAAAAGTGTGAGGGGCAAAGCATTATCTCCATGGTTTAAAAGATATTACTTTAGATGCCTTTGAAAGCATAAATTAGATTAACGGCAAAGATGGACATTTTCTTTGGATGCCTTCATATTCTTTCTAAATAAAACTGTATTCCGGGTTCATAAATAAATCAAACAGATATAACTCTTGCCCCAATCTGGCATACAAAAGCTAGAACTTCTTATAAAATTCTTAATCATCTCAATATTTACCTCAAATACACGGTTGCATTAGATCTGGATTTTGATTGACAAGTTATAGAATAAGAAAAAGCTTTATTTAGAATAAGAATGTTGTACAGTTGTCAATAAATTGGCTATGGATTGAGAGATATTCCGGATTTTTATTAATCTCTTTGCAAAACAACAACAATAATATGGCTAGCTTTATACTTACTTACTCTTACAAGAGCTCATATAAACTCCTTGTGTCATATTGATAGAAATCAAGTTGACGGTGATTTTTTGGATAATTCTTAGCTCGAGAATAGAACATACGCACTATAAAAATCCTTTTACGAAGCTCCAGCAATTGAAGCTTAATAGAGCCTTAAAGACTTGGATAAATAGTTTTGTCATAAAAATATTGCCTCCATCTTCCAAAACTATAAAAAAACATGTAAAAGGTTTTTTAATAGTCAGGCAAAGAATGTAAAGACTTTGCCTCAAATGAAATTTCATTAAACGAAAAGAAGAAAATTTATGCAATTGCGTAACATTGCCATCATTGCCCACGTTGACCATGGGAAAACAACGCTTGTAGACGGGCTTCTCAAGCAATCAGGAAACTTCCGTGATAATCAGCGTACAAGCGAACGTATGATGGATTCAAACGATATTGAGAAAGAACGCGGAATTACAATCCTAGCGAAAGTGACATCTGTTGTTTGGAAAGATACTCGAATTAATATTGTTGATACACCAGGACACGCCGACTTTGGTGGAGAAGTTGAACGCATCCTCAATATGGTTGATGGAGCCATTGTACTTGTTGATGCTGCTGAAGGACCGATGCCACAAACAAAATTTGTCGTTGGCAAAGCATTGAAAGTAGGATTGCGCCCTATTGTTGCTATTAATAAAATTGACCGACCGGATGCACGCGTTGATGAAGTCATTAATGAGGTTTTTGACCTTTTCGCTGCTCTTGACGCAACCGATGAACAGCTTGATTTTCCTATTCTTTATGGATCTGGACGCGATGGATGGATGGCGGAAGCCCCTGAAGGACCAAAAGATCAGGGATTAGGTCCTTTATTTGATCTTGTGACGCAGCATGTCCCTTCTCCTAGTGTAGCAGAAGGACCGTTTCGCATGATTGGAACTATTCTTGAAGCGGATCCGTTTTTGGGACGAATTATTACAGGACGGATTCATTCTGGCTCTTTGAAACCCAATCAAAATGTCAAGGTTCTTGGACAAGATGGAAAACTTTTAGAAACTGGGCGTATTTCAAAAATTTTAGCGTTTCGTGGCTTAGAACGGCAACCTATTGAAGAAGGAAGTGCTGGTGATATTGTTGCGATTGCAGGTCTGCAAAAAGGTACCGTAGCTGATACTTTCTGTGATCCTACTGTCAATGAACCCCTTACTGCCCAACCAATTGATCCTCCTACTGTTACTATGAGTTTTCTCGTCAACGATAGTCCCCTTGCTGGAACTGAAGGCGATAAAGTAACAAGCCGTGTCATTCGTGACCGATTGTTAAAAGAAGCAGAAGGCAATGTCGCTCTTAAAATTGAAGAATCAGCCGATAAAGATTCTTTCTACGTTTCAGGACGAGGAGAATTACAGCTTGCAGTTCTCATTGAAAATATGCGCCGTGAAGGATTTGAACTTAGTGTTTCACGCCCACGTGTTGTTATGCAAAAAGATGAAAATGGAATAACTCTTGAGCCAATCGAAGAAGTTGTTATCGATGTTGATGAAGAATATTCCGGTATTGTTGTACAAAAAATGTCTGAACGTAAAGGCGAAATGGTGGAGTTACGTCCTTCTGGAGGTAATCGTGTCCGCCTTGTCTTTTATGCCCCAACCCGAGGACTCATTGGTTATCAATCTGAACTTTTAACGGACACACGTGGTACAGCAATTATGAATCGCCTTTTCCATGCTTATGAACCTTATAAAGGAGACATTGCTGGTCGTGTTAATGGTGTTATGATTTCAAATGACAACGGTGAATCTGTCGCTTATGCTCTTTTTAATCTTGAAGATCGTGGACCTATGATCATCGATGCGGGTGTGAAAGTCTATCAAGGTATGATTATTGGCATCCACTCACGAGATAATGACTTAGAAGTTAATGTGTTAAAAGGAAAAAAACTCACCAATATGCGCGCTTCTGGAAAAGATGAGGCCGTAAAGTTAACGCCTCCCATTAAAATGACGTTAGAACGCGCCTTATCGTGGATACAAGATGATGAGCTTGTAGAGGTAACCCCTAAAAATATTCGTCTCCGCAAGCTCTATCTTGATCCTAATGAACGTAAACGTTTTGAAAAAACACGTGCATCAATTTCAAATTAATTTCATAATCTCTTTGGTAAAATATTTAATTGTATTGAGCCTCACTATATTCCAGAAAGGATGTCTCTATGAATATTAAGGAAATACCCGTAGGCAAAAATCCACCAGAAGATATTAACGTTATTGTGGAAGTCTCCCTTGGTGGGCAGCCAATAAAATATGAGATGGATAAAAAGTCGGGTGCATTATTTGTTGACCGTTTTCTTCATACATCAATGGTTTATCCTGGAAATTACGGTTTTGTCCCTCATACGCTTTCAGATGATGGTGATCCTATTGATGTCCTTATCTGTAATACCCGTCCACTTATGCCTGGTTGTGTTATCAATGTTCGCCCCATCGGAGCTCTAATGATGGAAGATGATGGTGGTAAAGATGAAAAAATTATTGCCATTCCCACTACAAAATTAACAAAACGCTATATCAATATTCATGACTATACAGACCTGCCCGAGATTACACTCAAACAAATTGAACATTTCTTCAAGCATTACAAAGATCTGGAACCTGGAAAATGGGCTAAAATTGAAGGATGGCGTGATAAAAACTTTGCTCATGAATTAATTAAGCAAGCTGTTGAGCGCAATAACAAAATATAACGATTTAATAAAATAAAGCCTATTTTTATAGGCTTTGTTATTTATTTTTTCTACGAGATGTAATCTCTAAAGGATTGCCATATCTGTTTTAGCTCTTCTAAATGTGTTGAAAAGTAAAGTTGTTTGTAGCGAGATATTGCACCGTTTTTCAGAGAAATAGAAGAAGATGGGATTCTCCACTGCTTCGCAAGAAATTTAATGAGAGCTTTATTCGCTTTTCCATCTTCAGGAACAGCACGAAGGCGTATAACCAGATATTGTTTTTCACCATCCCTACATTCAACCCCTATTATTTTGTCAACAGATGATTTTGGAATGAGATATACAAACAAAATCAAGTTATTTTTATCAACTTGATAAAACATGTATTCGCCTCAAGTAATATTTCTATACATACATGTTTGCGTAAACGCGCCACATAAAAGTACGAATAAAATATATAATAATGAACACTACAATAGGTGAAATATCAATCGTTCCCAAATTTGGTAAAATTTTCCGGATACGGCTTAGAACGGGATTTGTAAGACGATCTAGAAAGCTTCCTATCAAAACAACAAAGCGATTGCGTGAATTTATGATATTAAAGACATAAAGCCAAGAAAAAATGACACTAGCGATTAAAATATCAATATAAATCTCAAAAATCAAATCAATCGTTCGAAGCAATGCATAAATCATGCGTCATCCCTTTCAATCAAGGAAACAGAAGAGCGTATAGAAAACCTTCATTAAAGCAGGTCTGTGTATCAAAAAATGGTTTTATATTTCAATACTCTTTTTTCTTGAATAAAAACCAGACATCTAAATTCTTCATCTCTCTATTTAATGACGATGCAGTTAGAAAACAAATATCAAAATTAAAAATAGAACATACAATAGAAGAAACGGCAAAAAATCTGAATATCCCTTATAGGATTAATCTTAAATCTCATCGTCTTAATTATTAATATATAAAAAACAAACAAACTAAAAACGGCCTTTTAAAGGCCGCTTTTAGTTTTAAAATTATTTCTGCAAAGCAGTCAAACGATTAAGAGCACTGCTAAAACCATCTAGCTGAACAAATAAATCATTCAAAGCTGGTTCACCTGCAGCAGCAATTGTCATCGCCAACTTTAACTGTTTTCCAGAACGTAAAGCTGCTACGTGATTTTTGTCAAAAACGACAGGAACCACACAACCTGCTGGTACACAAGTCCGGATACCGGTTTCGATAACAGCTTTTCCCTCATCAACTTGTAAACGAACAGGCTTAGAAACCAAAATGCCAAAAGGAACTGTTAAATTACCAGATACAACACCCTCAGCATCGAGAGTAAGGCCCATAGCCACAACAACACGCCCCTGCTCATTCACTTCTTGACGGTGCATAAAACAAATTCTTTTCCCTTCTTGTATACCACAGTTAATAGTCCACAAACCGTAGGTTTCAGTCAAAGAAGAAGCTCCATTTGGCAATGTCGCTGCCGCATCTTTTGATGCAGGAGGTTTTGAACTTGTTGCAAATGCAACAGATGAAATACTCAAGAGAGTAAAAACTATAAGTAAATTAAATAACTTTTTCATTTTATATTCCTGTTCTTTACATAAAAGAGAAACATGTTTATTATTTATTATAATATAAAGCATCTTAATAAAAAAAGCTTTCTCGTAATCATATAGCTTTTATAATGGTCTAAGGCTACCTCGAAATTCGCTGACAACTTTCGTATAAACGTGCTTTTTAAAAGAAACAGCAATCAACGGAAGGGTTTCTAGATCAATCCATTTCCATTGATCGAATTCCGCTTTATTGCCATCTGGTGGCGGATTAATCGCAATTTCAGAAAGCTTTCCTGTAAACTGGAAAGCAAACCATTTTTGTATTTGCCCACGATATTTATTTGTTAATGTGCACCCAATAAGTTCTTGTGGAAAATCATAATGGAACCAATTTTGTGCTTCTTTAATCAACTTTACAGATCGAATACCCGTTTCTTCATAAAGTTCACGATATGCCGCATCTAATGGTTTTTCATCTTCATCAATCCCTCCTTGAGGAAGCTGCCAACGATGAGATATGTCAATATCTGCATCTGCATGAATGGGCATCATTAAACGACGCCCAACCCACACTTTCCCCTCATGATTAAAGACAACAATCCCAACACATTTGCGATATGGAAGAATCTTCAAATTAATATCTGCATCCATTTAATATTCCTCAAAATCGCAAGCTATAGATATCAATTCTCACTTTAACACATCCTTATTGGGATCTGGTGGAAATGCTGCATTTGCCATTTCACCTCGTAACAGTTTATAAGCCTCATTCAATTGAATATCATCTTTAGGGTCTTTGGGAACAAAAGCAGCTGAACCAGATCCTTTATTACTCTCTCGTTTTCCTTTGATATGTCCTTTTAATGCAGACTCACCAACTTTTACATCATAACCTTTATATTTTTCAGGGAGTGGTTGCTCTACAATAATATCAGGTGTGATCCCTGTTCCTTGAATAGAAGTGCCTGATGGCGTGTAATAAAGTGCTGTTGTTAAGCGTAAAGCCCCATTTTCACCCAAAGGAATAATTGTTTGAACAGATCCTTTACCAAAAGACTGCGTCCCTAAAATTGTTGCACGACGATGATCTTGCAGTGCACCCGCAACAATTTCAGAAGCACTTGCTGAACCACCATTAATAAGAACAATGAGCGGTTTTCCATTAATGACATCACCTGGCTTCGCATCAAATCTTGTCACATCACTCTTTTTGCGCCCACGAGTCGACACAATTTCACCTTTATTGAGAAAAGCACTCGAAACATTAACAGCTTGATCTAAAAGCCCACCGGGATTAAGCCGCAAATCAAGGACGTAACCTTTTAGCTTATCTTCAGGAATTTTAGATTGGATATCTTTAATTGCCGCTAGAAGATTATTTAATGTCTGTTCAGAAAACTGGATAACTCTTAAATATCCAATATCACCTTCAACCCGATATTTCACCGCTTTTACTTTGATAATATCACGAACAATCTTCACTTCAAATGGCTTATCAACGCCAGAACGAATAATTGTTAAGGTAATTGGTGTTCCAGGAGCACCTCGCATCTTATTAACAGCTTCATTCAATGTTTGACCATTCGTTTGTACATCATCAATTTTTGAAATAAGGTCTCCTGCTAGAATACCTGCTTTTGAAGCGGGAGTATCATCCATTGGTGAAACAACTTTAATTAAGTTTTTTTCCATAGTGACCTCAATACCAAGACCTCCGAACTCTCCTTTCGTAGAATCCCGCATATCCTTGGCTTCTTCAGCATTCAAATAAGATGAATGAGGGTCCAGTGATGTGAGCATGCCATTGATAGCATTTTCAATAAGCTTTTTATCATCTGGAACTGTAACGTATTGCATACGCACACGCTCAAAAACATCGCCAAATATAGCTAGCTTTTTATATGCATTATCTTCATTATTCGCAGCAACAGACTGCACCATAATCATTGAACAGGCGCCGAGCAATACCCCAGCGACCAAAAGAATAACTTTACGAATCATTTTGGCTCCTTCTTATTTTTTCAGTCTGCCACCAAGGAGTTGGATTTACAGGTTTTCCCTGCTTTCTAAACTCAATGTAAAGCATTGGAGAAGTTTTTCCTATATCCAATGCAACACTGTTTGAAATAAATTGCATTTCCATTATACCCAGAGGCTCACCTGAAAGAACAAACTGCCCCTGTTTTACATTAATTCTCGACATTCCAGTAAGAATGATATGATAACCATTTCCAACATTGAGAATGATTAAATGTCCGTAAGAACGAAATGGCCCAGCAAAAGCAACAAAAGCATCCACAGGTGATATAACAACAGCTCCTGACTCTGTTTCTATCGTTTCACCAAAGCGCGTAATCTGCGAACTTTTGTTAGAGTGATGTATTCTTTTTCCTGAAACAGGAAAAAGTAAAGAACCTTTTCGGCTTTCAAAATTGGACTGTTCTAACAATTGCAAACTTTTCCGTACCTGTACTGATGCATCAGAGCTAAGTTTTGACTGACGGTCGAGCTCTAAAATCAATTCTTCTAAAGACTGCGCTTTTTTAGCAAGAGCAATATTTTTTTGTTGCTGTTCTGTAAGTTCTTTTTCTGATTTTTTTTGTAGTTTGTTTTTTTGGTCTAATAAAAGCTCTAGACGTTTTCGCTGCTCTGCTTGATTTTGCAGCTTTGTCTTTAATGCCTTATATTCCGTAGTAATGGAATTACTCAAATTGGTCAACTCCTTGAGTTTTTCTGTTAAATCTCGTGTTTTCTCTTGCATCTGAGGAATAACGGTACCTAATAAAACAGAACTACGTATAGAAGCCAACGCGTCCTCTGGCTGTATCATAAGAGCAGGAGGCGGATTCAATCCCATACGCTCCAAAATTGCAAGAACTTCCGCAAATTCAGCACGACGATTTTTTAAACGTTGATAGACTTGTACCCGCTTTTCTATCATTTTTTTAAGCTTTTCTTCCCTTTTAGCAATATCATCTGCTACTATACGTTCTTCTTTAGCCGCCTTTATGAGTGCATCACTCAAAACACGTTGATCTTTTTTTAAATGCTCAACTTGATGCATAAGAAAAGCAACACGCTCACGCGAAAGTGAAATATTTTGGCGAATTTCTCCTAATTCTTTATGGACTTCCGTACTCCTCATTGTATCTTCCGCATGCGATACAGAAAAGCAAAAAAATATACTCAAGAGCAGAATGACAAATATGACGCACTCCTCATATAAATATAGCATCTTTCTATGAAGAAGCTTTTTCATTTGCAAAAACCATGACACCTCATCGTATACATTAGAGATGCTTTAAATGGTGTCAGCTAAAACAATATTAATAAACATATAAATAAGTGCTAAAAATTGAACAAAAATATTAAAAACGATGATACGGATGATTATTTTCAATTGTTACAGCGCGGTAAAGTTGTTCTGTAAGAAGAATACGTGCAATTTGATGTGGCCACGTCATCAAACCAAAAGATAAAAGAAAATCAGCACGCTTCCTTATTTGTTCATTATGCCCATCAGGTCCTCCCAAAGCAATGACGACATCTCGAATGCCCTCATCACGATAACGCCTCAATTTTTCAGAAAAAGAAATTGACGAAATCGATTCTCCACGCTCATCTAACACAATTAATCGACATTTTTCAGGTAAAAATTCAATAAGTTTTCTCCCCTCTTCCTCCATACGTTGATAAACTGTTTGAGCACGACTTTCTGGTATCTCTTGTAACTTTTTTAAATGAAAGCCTACATCTCCAGAAATTTTAGAAAAACGATCCAAATAATGCTGAACTAATTTTTGCTCCGCCCCACTTTTCATACGACCAACCGCAAAAATAGAAATTTGCATTTTAATGATCTCCGAAGAGAAGCAAAGCCGTATCGTTTAAATCCGGCGTCATCCATATTTTTTCTAAATTATAAAAAAGACGAATTTCTGGACGAAAAAGATGAGTGATAATATCACCTGTATCAATCAATACCCAGTCACCTCCAGCAAGCCCTTCTACACGCGCAAGCCCCTGCCCACTATCTTTCCAAGTATGTAATAAATGATCAGCAACAGACGATACATGACGCTGCGAATTTGCTGAAGCTATGACCATATAATCAGCCAAAGATGACTTCCCTCGAATATCAATAGCAACAATATCTTCTGCTTTTGTATCTTCTAAACTCTTGAGAATAACTTCAAGACTCTCACTAACAGAAAAAACTTTTTTTTCTTTTGAAGGCATAGTATCGTAAGAGTGTTTGTGTGCAATGTTTTTCAGATCAATATCCTTTCTTATCGTTGTGGAATCTAAAAAAGAGACTTCTCTAAAGAGAAACAGAATCTTATGAAATGTTCAAGAAAAATCATTCTTCTTCAAACGAAGGTTTGTTGAAGATTGAAAAGATAAAGGTCCATGCAAATAAGTCCAAACTGGTGGCTTGATAAAAGGTAATCGCTTACTTTCTCTCTCATCCAAACGAAAACGGCGATAAATATGTGCCATAGGAGAGGAAAGTGCTGACCAATTGCCTAAAGGACGATCAATAATCGCAATAGGAAGCATAGAGACGATATCATGCCATCGATACCAATGATGTATCGTCGCAAAACTATCTGCCCCCATAATCCATACAAAATTTACGCCACTGTAATGGGTAAGAATATGAAAAATCGTATCTACTGATACTTTGCTCCCTATAGCCTGTTCAAAACCTGTCAAGCGAATTTTCGGATGGTCAATAAGTTTAAAACTTAATCGCATTCTCTCCTCTAAAGGGAGCAACTGTGTACAATCCTTTAAAGGATTTCCTGGAGTGATCATCCACCATAACTGATCAAGATGCAAACGCCGAATGGCAATTTTTGCAACAAGAAGATGCCCCGCATGCGGTGGATTAAAGGAACCACCAAAAAGACCCACAACATTAGATCTTTCAACATGTGGCATACAATTTTTCCATGGAAAAAATGGTGTTCTCAAGCTCTAACCTGACCATTTCCTTTAACGTGATATTGAAATGATGTTAGCTGTTCAACACCTATGGGACCACGTGCATGCATTTTTCCTGTTGCGATACCAATTTCCATTCCAAAACCAAATTCACCTCCATCAGCAAATTGTGTAGATGCATTGTGCAATAAAATAGCTGAATCTAAATGATTAAAAAAATTCTTCACCACTTCCAAATCCTCAGCAATAATCGATTCCGTATGTCCTGATGAATAACGCTTGATATGAGCAATGGCTCCCTCAACACCCTCAACCGTTTTAACAGAAAGAATAGCATCAAGATATTCATGCGACCAATCTTCTTCAGAAGCTAATTTGACATCTGGCATAAGAAAAACAATATCTTCTGTGGCACGAATTTCACACCCCTTTTCCTGTAAAGCAGTTAAAACAGGAAGAAATTTTTTTAATGCTTGGCTGTCAATGAGAACTGTCTCAACAGCACCGCATATCCCTGTTCGCCGCAGCTTTGCATTTAAAACAATATTGCGTGCCATATCTAAATCTGCCGATTTATCAATATAAATATGACAAAGTCCCTCCAAATGAGCAAAAATTGGAACACGTGCATCAGACTGAACACGAGCAACAAGGCTCTTTCCACCACGTGGTACGATCACATCAATCGCTCCATCCAACCCTTTGAGCATTTCCCCAACGGCAGCACGATCTGTCGTTCCAACCATTTGGATGGCATCTTTAGGTAAACCAGAGCGCTCTAAACCTTGTACCAAAGCTAAATGAAGAGCATGAGAAGAATGAAAGCTATCCGAACCACCGCGCAAAATCGCAGCATTGCCAGCTTTTAAGCACAAAGAACTCGCATCAACTGTAACATTGGGACGACTTTCATAAATAATGCCAATCACACCAAGAGGTGTTCGTACACGACTTATATGAAGCCCATTTGGACGCGTCCATTCATCCATCACTTGTCCAACAGGATCAGATAAACGAGCAACTTGGCGAACACTGTCTATCATTGCACGTAAACGCAAATCATCTAATTTTAGCCGATCAATCATTGCAGCTTTCAAATTATTCTGAGCAGCATTCTCTAAATCTTGACAATTCGCCCGTAAAATTTCATCTGACTGAGCCTCTAAACTTAAAGCGATCATTTCTAATGCATTGTTCTTTTGCTCAGAAGAAGCAACAGCCAATGCTGCAGCGGCATAGCGTGCTTTTTGTCCCATATCTTTCATTTTTTCTTCTAAAGTCATCGTAACATCCACTCTGCCAAAACAATAAAAACAAAAGTAACTTTTTTAAACAGAATTGATCAAGAAACGTACAATCATATCATTACGATGCACCATAGCAGAGCGCGCCTCATACCCAAGAATAGCTTCGATTTCTTCACTTTTATGTCCTATAATGCGTACAGCCTCATCTTTGTCATAGCTTACAAGTCCACGCGCAATCTCAACTCCATCTGTACCAACAATTGCAACCGTATCCCCACGCTGGAAATTTCCCTCAACGGCAATAACCCCTGCAGCTAATAATGATTTTCCTGATTCAAGAGCCCTAATGGCTCCTTGATCAATCGTCAAAACACCAGATGGATCTAAATGACCAGAAATCCATGTTTTCCAAGCATTGACAGATTTCTTACTTGCCGCAAAAAAACTCTTGCGTTCACCTTTGTCAATTGCAGCAAGAGGATTCATACGCTTGCCTGAGGTGATAATCATCGCCGTTCCAGCAGCATTAGCTATTTTTCCGGCTTCAAGCTTAGTCTTCATTCCTCCCCGTGAAAACTCTGAAGCAGCAACATCTGCCATTTTTTCGATATCATGCGTAATGGATGCAACAAAAGGTATAAATTCAGCCGTAGGATCACTATGGGGAGACTTTGTATAAAGACCATCAATATCGGATAAAAGTATTAAAAGATCTGCCCTCACCATTGTTGCCACACGTGCAGCTAAACGATCATTATCACCATAACGAATTTCAGTTGTTGCAACAGTATCATTCTCATTAATAACAGGCACAGCTCCCAAATATAAAAGCGTCTCAATCGTTGCACGTGCATTGAGATAACGCCTTCGCTCCTCCGTATCAAATAAAGTGAGCAAAATTTGGCCTGTTTTGAGCCCATGTTGAGCAAGCGCATCACCATAGGTTTTTGCTAACTCAATTTGCCCCAAAGCAGCACATGCCTGGCTTTCTTCCAATTTCAAAGCCCCCTTAGGAAGCTGTAGCAATGTCCTTCCTAAAGCAATAGCACCTGAAGACACCAATAATATCTCTACGCCTCCTTTGTGTAATTCAACAACATCATTGATCAAGCTTTTAAGCCATTCAACCCGTAAACCTGCCTGAGGATCAACCAAAAGGGCAGATCCAATCTTGACCACAATACGTTTATAGTGTGTAAGTTTTTGCGATCCAACAGCCATCTCAATCAACCTTGCTATCCCCACTGATCTCCTCTTTGCGTGACATTTCAATAATATGTGCACCAGCACGCAGCACATTTTCTAAACCTTCGCGGCTAACCGCAGAAAACATCATAACTGGTTGATCCGCTGCTCTTTGCAAAGCTTCCCGTTTAGCTTCACGCTCTTCAATTGTCAGAGTATCTATCTGGCTTAAAGCAACAATTTCAGTTTTATCACTTAGATTATTTCCATATGCCTCAAGTTCATGACGCACAATTTGATATGCTTTTGCTACATCTTCTTCTTGAGAAGAAATTAGATGAAGCAGTACGCGACAACGTTCCACATGTCCTAAAAAACGATCTCCAATTCCCACACCTTCATGCGCTCCTTCAATTAATCCTGGAATATCAGCCAAAACAAATTCACGACCATCAATACGTACAACACCAAGATGAGGATGTAGAGTGGTAAAAGGATAATCTGCAACTTTTGGTTTTGCAGCCGTTACAGAAGCTAAAAAAGTTGATTTTCCAGCATTTGGTAAACCAACAAGCCCCGCATCAGCAATTAACTTCAAACGAAGCCATATTGCACGCTCTTCTCCAGACAAACCTGGATTTGCACGACGCGGTGCCCGATTTGTCGATGTTGTAAAGTGAAGATTGCCAAAACCGCCATTCCCTCCTTTTGCAAGGCGATAGCGCTGTCCCACTTCCGTTAAATCACATATTAACGTTGTATTATCTTCTTCAAAAATTTGCGTCCCAACCGGAACTTTAAGGATGACATCATTACCCTTTTCACCCGTCATATTACGCCCCTTGCCATGCCCCCCTGTTTTTGCTTTAAAATGCTGTTGGTAGCGATAATCAATCAGCGTGTTAAGCCCATCAACAACAAGAGCCCAAACATCACCACCCCGTCCTCCATTCCCCCCATCAGGTCCCCCAAATTCTATGAATTTTTCACGACGAAATGATACTGCTCCAGAACCTCCATTACCAGAACGAATATAAACTTTAGCTTGATCAAGAAATTTCATTGGAAGTACTCACTGAGGAATCAATCTCTTTACCTCTATAGGCAATACATTAGTTTTACCAGTTTTTCATCATTGATAACAGAAAAACTGTCACTATCGCCGATAACTCTTTGAGAAAAAAATCATCACATCTAAATAGGTTAAGTAAAGTTAAATCTTCTTAAAAGAAGGCGCTATTCTTGAATGTTTGTTTTTCCCTTAAGTTCAAGTGCTAGAAGATAAAGCTCTACTGATTCTGATCGGCTTGCGGGTGGTTTAACATGATAGACTTTTTTAAAATGCTGTTTTAGTGTCGTAAGAAGAGTGTTTTCTGCTCCTCCTTGAAAAGCCTTTGCTAAAAAATGTCCCCCAGGCTTAAGAACCGAAAGAGCAAAATCAGCCGCAACTTCACATAAATAAATCGTTCTTAAATGATCCGTCTGACGATGACCTGTTGTTGGCGCTGCCATATCAGAAAGAACCACATCCGGTTTTGTCCCTAAAGTTTCAATTAATTTCTGCGGTGCATCTGTATGCAAAAAATCCATTTCCAACATGGCAACTCTAGGTAATGGATCAACATGTAAATAATCAATACCAACAACGCTAGGATCCTCATCACTTGACCCTACTATACGCTCAGCCACCTGACACCAGCCCCCAGGTGCTGCTCCTAGATCAATAACCTTTTGACCTTTTTTCAAAAACCTATAGCGCTCATTAATTTCAATGAGTTTATAAGCCGCACGCGAACGATACCCATCTACTTTTGATTGATGGACATAAGGATCATTCAGATGCCTCTCTAACCATCGTCGTGATGAAGCTTTAATGGTTCCTGCTTTCTTTTTTACGCGCTGATATAATTCATGTGACCCTGAACCTCCATAGCCACCTCTCGGTGTTTTTGTTGTTTTTTTCATCGTTATTCATTGTCTCCATATTTAATTCTCTAACGCTTGAAATCTCTGCTCTTTCTACGACGACACCATACCCCATCGCGTAACATTAGCTCTATCAAAATTCCTTCCCTTAATCCACGATCAGCAACTCTTAAACGCTGACTTGGCCAAACTTCCCGAATAACATCTAAAATTGCACAACCAGCTAAAACTAAATCTGCTCTCTCGCGCCCAATAAAAGGACTTATGACACGTTTTTCTATATCCCATGATAATAGACGTTGTGTCATAAGTGTAATGTCTGCATCCTTCATCCAAATGCCATCCACTTTTTTCCTATCATAACGCTCTAAATTAAGATACATTCCTGCTAAAGTCGTAACTGTACCGGAGGTTCCCAAAAGATGAAACTTTGAACCTTGTGCTAACTCTCCTAATTTATGACGATCTGAAAAATTATTTAATAACCCTCGCACATAACTTTTCATTTTTTCAAAATCGTCTAAGCTAATATCATTCCCTCCAAAACGTTCAGCAAGCGTAACAACACCAACAGGAAGAGAAGTCCAAGCGATAATTTGTCGAGCTAAACGAAAAGAACGCTTTTGAGAAACATCAAGTAGCACAATTTCTGATGATCCTCCTCCAATATCAAAAAGCACAATTGCGTCAGTATTTGGTTCAACAAGTGTACTACACCCTGTAACAGCAAAACGCGCTTCTGTTTGCCGATCAACAATTTCCAATTCAAGACCTGTCTCCTCCAAAACACGCTGAATAAAATGTCTACCATTTTCTGCAGAACGACAAGCTTCCGTTGCAATCAAGCGATAACGCTTAATATGCCTTTGTTTTAGCTTTAAATGACAAATCTTTAATGCTTCAATCGCACGATCCATAGCTTGTGTATTAAGAAAACCGTTATTTATTAAACCTTCTCCCAATCGTACAATACGAGAAAAAGCATCAACAACACGAAAATATCCAGGTTTACTGGGAGATGCGATAAGAAGACGACAATTATTTGTTCCGAGATCAAGTGCCGCATAAAGAGGTGGAGATTTTACTGGATGGAACCGTCGAAGAAAAGGTGCTTTGAGTTTTTTTGTTTTTTGAGCACCTATCATTATCTGATTATGAAACTCAAAAGCTGCCTCAGATTGAACAAAAACCTGTTTCTGTTCATAATGTTTTTTTCTCTGTTGTCTCTTTATATCAACAAGGACAGAGTATGCCTCTGTTCGTGACAATGCAGAAAGATTATTTGTATTACTACCGCACTGATCATACAATTGATCTGCTTTGGTATCGTATATTTCTCCTTGCTTTAACTCTTTTGAACCATAATTTAACGGGGTCATGTCCCTTATCCCTTGAGCGTCCCCCAATAAATAAACGCGAAAACTCTTCTGCTCATTCCTAAATAAAGCAATAATGCAGCATCAAATGATATATACAAGAAATCATTCTTTCTTTTTCTATCATTAAAATTTTCTACACTAACATCATTCAGTTTTTTGTATAATCTTTCGGTTGTTTCCGTGAAATCATGCATCTCTTTATGAACTTAAAACTATAAATTAATCGTTTACGTTCACATCAATTTTTATAAATTATGCTCTTTTCTTTATACCATTTACACGGAGCATACCTCTATTGTAACAAACCTACACTATCATACTATTTGCTGACTTTTAAGGTTACAACAACCTATACATTAGTACGGTTTATAAGAAAAAAAATTTTTTTTCGTTATCCACACACAAACCTCGTTGTTATATGCAATGAAATGGCTTTGATTATGCTGGAATAAAAGTTCCATAGTACTACAAAATGCAATTACAATAGCTGTTATTTCGTGAATACCAATAAAAACTATCGTTCAAAAAAACTCTAGAATTATAAATTTATCTGAAAAATATTAATGCTTAATCAGACCGCTTTAAAAATCCATTTTAAGCTTAAAAAAATAATTTAGTCTACTCATTATTGTAAGGAAGAAATCGAGTATTTCTAATCTTTTTTACTTTTAATAACTAACGAAATCACTCTTTAAGCATTATAGGAAACACTAACTTGATTTTCTATTACATATAAAGAACTTACTGTGACTTTATATTCATAAAACTCTCACTCTTTCCAATAAATCACCTCGATATCATATTATATAAAACTTCTTACTTATTTGACCTTATAATTTACACTCAAAAATATAATACAACA
Organism: Bartonella sp. CE47NXGY; assembly: GCF_042195415.1. Taxonomy (NCBI): domain Bacteria; kingdom Pseudomonadati; phylum Pseudomonadota; class Alphaproteobacteria; order Hyphomicrobiales; family Bartonellaceae; genus Bartonella; species Bartonella sp. CE47NXGY. The sequence continues at coordinate 69,538 of NZ_JBHIOI010000008.1, forward strand.
ATTTATGGAAAAATGACTCTTGTTAAAAATACTCGATGAATTCTAAGGACGGAAAGAATTAAGTGCTGCATTTAACCCTTTAAATGGTACAGTAAAAGAAAATACCTTACCTTCTTTAGTTTTATAGGAAATACGTACCTTATTGTTCTGCTCTATTTGTTTAGTCAAAACCGGCCCTACAGGTGATTGTGCTAAACAAACCGTTTCATTACATTGCGTATAATTAATAAGAACAGGTTTTTTAACATCTTTTACAAACATTTGAATCGGAACATTTATATCAGAATTTGGCAATGTTCGAAAAAGCATCACTGCTTGACCACTTGTCGTAGAAACAAGAGACCAACTAAAAATGGTATTTCCTTCTTGATCATGAACCGTCTGTGTCACATTACATATACCTTGCTTATGTTTAAGCTTTTGTTTTTCGTCACAAATCAAAGTCCAATCATAAAACTGCATAATAATTCGACGTGTTTCGCCAGGTTCTCCCTTAGGTATCGATAAGTGCGGTGGATGCACTGTATAAATATTATTGTTCTCGTTGGCAAAGCTTTCGCTCTTGCCTATTAAGGCAAGAGCAAACAGAACCTTTACTAACATACTTCTCGTTTTTACAATAACAGCCATTTTTTCTATTATCATCTCAACCTCAGAGTAATTCCAGCACCTATTCCCCAATGACCTCCAGCACTTGTCACAGATACATTCGAGCGAATATTTCCATCTTCAGATGTATAACCAGCACCAATAGCAAGTGCAGATTGACTGCGCCATAAACCACTCCCAAATGAAACACTTAAAGATCCTGGTATATCATAGTAACGTAAGTTGGACACCGCTAGACCAATAGCAGCAGCTTGTCTTGCTTCTTTCCGAACATCCTGAATAGCATAATTCAATGTCTCAAACTTTAT
>NZ_JBHIOI010000009.1:0-68077 GCF_042195415.1 Bartonella sp. CE47NXGY
ACCGTCACCCACCGCTATGAAAAACAAAGCGGATACACCACAGAAATCACACTCGAGGCACCAAACAAGGGAAAAGAGGCAGGAGAAAAGGAAACCTCTGAGTGACAGAAAATCAAAGGGACAACTTGACCCTTTGATCGGTCGTGATGAGGAATAGGTGCAACTTGCACCAATTGCATGAGTACAGCAATAGGGTATTGTTTACCCAATTCCTAAAAGGAGCAATGGTGCAAACATTGCACAATTGCAGACTGAAGAGCAATTTGGTCAAGTTGACCGAATTCCTTAAACGCTTCTCTTATTTAATAATGTCCTGAATAATGTGCTTAGGATACAGAAAAATCATCAGTCAATTTATGCTAAAAGAGGTGAACACATCTTATATACGCTGCTTCTCAAATAATACGATTCCAACTCAATGATTGATCATCTCAAATTGCGATTTTGAGCAGAAAAGAAAAAGAGGCTTTAAATGATCTTTGAAAGGCCTTTGAAGACCCTTTGAGAACCCCTTAAAAACTCTTTGAAAAAAAATAAATTGGTACAAAACCTAGTGTCAAAATATACAAAACCTGCTGGCAAGCTACAGGCAAGCTATATACAAAAACCGCTGGCAAGCTACACTATAACTCCATACAAGAACGAATAAATACAAAATTCAATGGAGCGGGCGATGGGATTCGAACCCACGACCCCAACCTTGGCAAGGTTGTGCTCTACCCCTGAGCTACACCCGCTTACCGATTCGGTATATGTCTTGTCTGTATGGCGTAGGCTTCTACGAATTGCAACAAAAAAATATCATTTTAGTTTGATTTATTTTGTCCATGTTTAAATAAAATGAAATAAAGATTGATTTTAGAAAATTCTTCAGTAATAGATTATTCCTTTTTTAATTTTTGCATGGAGAGGGGTGGAATATAATGTTGAAGAGAATAAATATATTAGGGATTATCATTGCAACTGTTTTTATGATGAACAGTGTTGCAAAGGCCGATGACCAAGTTAAACACGTTAAAGTTGCAATAACGCAAATTATGGTCCATCCTGCTGCGGATGCTGTTCGTAAAGGTGTGGAAGATGTGCTTGCAGCAAATGGTTATAAGCAAGGTGAAAATTTTCAACTTACCTTTTTATCAGCGCAGGGTAATATTTCAACAGCAACGCAAATTGCGCGTAAATTTGTTGGTGATAAACCCGATGTTATTGTAGCAATTACCACGCCTTCAGCACAAACGATGCTTGCGGCAACAAAAACAATTCCTATCGTCTTTGCAGCAATTTCTGATCCTATCGGAGCTAAAATCGTTTCTTCACTTACCAAACCTGGCGGTAATATGACGGGGAGTTCTGATCGTATAGATGTTGCAGAAAGTGTTAGACTTTTACAAGAAGTAAAACCAGATTTGAAAAAAATTGGTTATCTTTATAATGCTTCTGAGGCAAATTCTGTTTCGACACTTAAAACGTTAAAGGATGTAGCAAAAAAAGCTGGAATTGAAATTATTCCCTCATCGGCACCAAAGCCTTCAGATGTTCAGGCAGCAACACGCGCTTTAATCGGTAAGGTCGATATTATTTTTGTTCCTGCTGATAATACGATTTTATCTGTTTTAGAAGGTGCAATAAAGGTCTCAGAGGAAGCCAATATGCCTGTATTTACTGTTGATGCTAATACTATCGGGCGTGGGCCTTTTATGACGCAAGGTGTGAATTTCTATGATGTAGGGGTTGATGCTGGGAAATTGGTTGTGCGTATTCTAAAGGGTGAAAAGCCTGGTGATATTGATGTTGTGCAGGCGGCTAATAATGACATTCGAATTGATTTGAAAGCAGCCCAAAAAGCAGGGATTGTTATTCCGCAGGCAGTTATTGACCGTGCAACAAAAGTGATTCAATAACTTTTATTGATAGAGTGTTGATACAATAAAAATACGTTAAGTTTTCATGGGGATTGTCTTTACATGAATATATTTGCGTTTTCTGGTGCTGTGGAATTAGGCCTTATTTATGCGTTTGTTGCTATAGGGGTTTATCTTTCATTTCGGGTTTTAGATTTTCCTGATTTAACAGTTGATGGATCGTTTCTTCTTGGTTCCTGTGTCTGTGGTGTTTTGATTCTCTTGGGTTTCAATGCATGGACAGCTATGGCATGCGCTTTTTGTGCAGGTATGGTGGCTGGTTTATTAACAGCTCTATTGAATTTGCGTTTTGGCATTTTGAATCTTTTAGCTTCTATTTTAACAATGTCAGCACTCTATACGGTTAATCTTCGTATTATGGGAATTATGGGAGGGTCTAATGTTAATTTAGCACTTGCTGATACGGCGTTAACCCCCTTTTATAATCTGTTTGGTTTGTCTGATATTTTTGTGCGTCCTCTTTTCGTTGGTATTGTGTTGCTCGTTATGGCGTTTTTGATTTGGCGCTTTTTGGAAAGTGAAATTGGTCTTGCTATGCGTGCAATGGGCGCTAATCCACGCATGGCGACGGCGCAAGGTGTCCATACATCAGCATTGATATATTTTGGAATGGGGCTTTCCAATGCGTGTGTGGCACTTGGTGGTTCTCTTTATATTCAAACTGCGATTGCAACAGATATTACCGGTGGAATTGGAACAATTGTTTTTGGATTGGCAGCCGTGATTATCGGTGAAACTCTCTTTCGTACGCGCAATATTTTTTGGATTATAATCAGCTGTATTGTAGGGTCTGTGCTTTATCGTGTGGCGGTGCAATTTGCATTTGAAGCAAATGGCATTGGCATTGATACGTCGACAGATCTTCAGTTGATTACTTCGCTGTTGGTTGTTTTAACCCTTATTGTGCCACGCTATTGGAGGAGGCATAAACGTGATTGAGTTTTTTCATGTTGGGGTCACATTTAAACCGCAAACACCTTTGGAAAAACAGGCTTTAATTGATATTAACCTGAAAATTGATCAGGGTAGTTTTGTTACGGTTATTGGTTCAAATGGTGCTGGTAAATCAACTTTGCTCAGTGTTTTAGCGGGTGCTACGCTTCCTTCAACAGGGAAAGTGGTTATCAATGGGCAAAATGTTTCTAGGCAATCAGTCAGTGAACGCGCTGGAAAGATTGCTTGTGTTTTTCAAGATTCGTTAGAGGGAAGTTGTGGTTCTTTAACAATTGAAGAAAATTTGGCTCTTGCTGCTCTTCGAGGAAGTCGTCGTGGTTTGCGTGCGGCTTTAAATCATGAGAAACGGCAATTTTTTCGAGAGAAAATTGCTCAATTAGGCATTGGTCTTGAAGCATATATTCATAATCCTATGGATAGTTTATCAGGTGGGCAACGCCAAGCAGTTTGTCTTGTGATGGCAACATTAGCACATGCGGATGTTTTATTGCTTGATGAACATACCTCAGCGCTTGATCCTGGAATGGCTGATTTTGTGATGCGGTTGACTGAAAAAATCGTTGAAGAGAAAAAATTAACGACTATCATGGTGACTCATTCTATGCGTCAGGCTCTTGATTATGGCGATCGTACCTTGATGTTGCATGGTGGAAAAGTGATTTTGGATGTCTGTCATGAAGAGCGTAAGGGCTTGGATGTCAATGATTTAATTGGCATGTTTCAGAAAGTTCGCGGGGAAGTTCTTGATGATGATGAACTGTTAATGGATTAATAGTGTGGCTCAGAAAAAAGCACATGAAGTTGATCAGTTTCTAATGCGTTTTTCACGTGCTTTTCCTATTGTTCTCATTTATGGGCCAGATCGTGGTCTTATTTGTGAGCGTGCACAATGTTTTGCAAAACTTACACGGGTAGCAATAGAAGATCCATTTTCGACAATTCGTTTGGATGCTGCTGAAATTGATAAAGATCCTGCACGTTTAGAAAATGAAGCGCGTACGTTATCGCTTTTTGGGGGAGATCGTTTGATATGGATCTCTAATGCTGCTAACCAAAAAGGTTTTCTTGCTGCCTTAAAACTTTTAATTGAGAAACCACCAGAAGCTTGTTTTATTCTCATTGAGGCAGGGGATTTAAAAAAAGGAACAGGGTTGCGCAATGCTGTTGAAACAGCATCAAAAGCGATGGCTTTACCCTGTTTTGCCGATGATATGCGGTCTCTTGACGGTTTGATTGATGAGGTTTTAGGACAGTTTAAGAAGACTCTTTCTTTAGATGCACGTAGATGGTTGCATGAATGTTTAGGGGCGGATCGCCTTGTATCACGAGGTGAATTAGAAAAGCTTTGTCTTTACGCTGCAAATGTTCATATTACTCTTGAAGATGTGAAAGCTGTTGTAAGCGATGTCAGTGCTCTTTCTCAAGATGAAGTCATTGATGCTCTTTTATTGGGCGATATATCAGGCTTTGAAGCGCATTTTAACCGACATGCAGCAGTGCAGGGGGCACTTTTTTTAATTTTGAGTACAGCTCAAAGGCATTTTCAGCAATTACAGCTATTGCGTTATCAGGTAGAGGTTGAAGGAAATTCACCTTTTACGGTGGTTTCTCAGGCACGCCCTCCCATTTTTTTTCAACGGAAAAAGATCGTTGAACAAGCTTTAAAATATTGGAAGTTAGAACAAATTTCTTATGCAATGGAAAGAATTCAGAGTGCTGTTTTAGACAGTCGTAAAAATCCACTTTTGGGCGAAGCTATCATTCGTCAAGTTTTGTTAGGGCTTACAATTATTGCACGACGCCAGATGGCAGCTTAACAGCCTAGAAATATAATGATTTTTTATTTTTGGTATACCACAGAGGTATTTTCAGTAATTAAAACTGTTATGCTATCAAGTAGAGGTTGATGGAACTTGTATTTTTGAGGATGCATTTTAGGAGCTTGAAAGCTTGATAGAAATTTTTCTTCAAAAGAAATAGTTTATTTTCAAAAGGCCATTTTGAAACAGTTTTATTATTTTGTTGTATCGTAAAATACTGTTTTTAGGGTAGTGATACGAGGCCCATATCAAATTTTATATGTTCGATGTTTTTTTGTGTGGGTATTTGGTGAATATTAGGTTGGTTCATAGAGTCTTAATGGAGTAACACCCCCATGTAAAACAGAGTATCTCAAACAACAGAAGACACTTGTATGGTAGATTCATACGCTTTCTTAGAAATATTTTTCAATGCGCGTCATATCTATTTCGCGGCGGTGTTTATGAATGGTGTAGAAGTAAAGTTCCTTGTGAAGAATATAAAACCCATAGAGCAACTCTATCTTTATGCTTAATAAAAGCGCAAGTCGACACTCATTATATACTTTGCTAGCCTCTAATGTTACTACAGTTTTTAGCATTAGAGAGCGTTTTTCATCATTTTTTCTCACATGTCTTCTTGTGACGTGTAGCCAAGAGATTTTAATTGATAAGAGGGTTTGTGATGGAAGAATTTTACAGTATTCGAAGTTATGATTCAAATTGAAAAAAAGTATTATTTTTATAAATCAATGTATTATAGATTAATTGAATCATTTACAATAGTGAGCCAGAGGAATCTTTTAGACAAGAAAATGAATTGTTTGCAGATCGGTATGAATTAAGAATCTTCATGGGATGAGAAGAAAGTCAAAATAGATTATGATGAAAACCACAGCACCTATGGGGAAACTTTTATGTTTGATACAGAGATGATTATCTTAGCAATGAATGTGTCTCATAAACAGAGCTAGTCATTGTTTATTATTAATAATTTATTATTTTTCATATTAAATCAATCAGAACAATGTCTTTTGCACGTCATAAGTGGGGGGCGTGTAGATAAAAACTGTACAAGAAAGCACTAAAAATGCCTCTTATGAATGCTCTCAAATTCCAAGGTTTTTTGCAACATTGGGGGTAGGAAAATATAATGATAGTGTTTTATTTAAGTGTGAAGAGGGTCGTGCTTAATAGATTTATAGTTATAACATTTACGAACACTGTCGTGAGATAGGCTAGGGAGCGAGATGTCTTTTAAAACAAACCCATGAATTTGTAATCCAAATTTATTCTGTTGAGGGCGTTCTGTTTTACGTGAGGGGTGTGATTCCATTAAAGGGATATTCGGTGTTTTTTTTATCAAACTTTTTCTTTATTGAGAGGGCGTGTTTTTCTCATATTTATTTGATTTACGGTATCCGGAATCGGGAGAGGAAAATGTTTTTAATGGTATCTTTTGGTATGCGTTGTTTTACGGTGTTTTCAATATTCGCGAAACTTATGTTGATGTTGTAGGTGGAGGCGCAATACGTTTTATATAGGTCTAATGTACAAATTAATGAACGTATCGGGATAATTGGAGAAGAGTTAGTATCTGCTTACGCTTTTGATGTGTTTTTTTGTGAGTAAATTAGTAAGATAAAGTAAACTGATGGGATTTTATGTAGAGTCGTTGTTATCCTAATTGAGAGTGCATTTTATTTTGTTTCGGTGATGCGCTTTGATCAGTAATTAAGAGGGAGTTTTAGAGCGTGATGTTAGATTTCTCGTCATTTATTTTTTATGTGTTTTCTAGGTAAAGTGATCTGTTGTCAGCTTGCGCAGGTGATAATTGGTAAACTGCGTTATTCTTTATTCCCTAGTTGTCATTTTTTAATGTTTTACGCATAACTCTTGAACAAACAAACAAGAAAATTGTGATTTTACAATTAGTCTTTATTGCCATTTGCAAAGAATCTTTGAAGGTGAAAGATGCTCCATACTCAGTTTGAAAAAATAGCACTCATTGGGATCGGTCTGATTGGGTCTTCTTTAGCAAGAGTGATTAAAAAGAAAAATCTTGCGGCTCAGATTTCTATTGCAACACGTCGTCCAGAAACCCTGAAAAGAGCGCGAGAATTGGAGCTTGGGGACTTTTATACGACAGATAATGCAAAAGCTGTTGAAGGAGCAGATTTGGTTATTCTTTCTGTTCCTGTTGGGGCTAGTGCAGAAGTGGCAAAAACCATTCGTGATCATTTAAAACTTGGAGCGATTGTGAGTGATGTTGGTTCTACGAAAGCGTTGGTTATTGCGGAAATGGCACCTTTATTGCCAAAAACGGTTCATTTTATTCCAGGGCATCCAATTGCTGGAACGGAATATTCAGGACCGGATGCTGGTTTTGCTGATTTATTTATGAATCGTTGGTGTATTTTAACGCCTTTTGCGGATAGCGATGCTGCTGCTGTCGCACAATTAACAGCGTTTTGGGAAGCTTGTGGTGCGCGTGTCGAAAAGATGGAACCTAAGCATCATGATCTTGTTTTGGCTATTGTTTCACATTTACCCCATTTGATTGCGTATAATACTGTTGGGACAGCGAGTGATTTAGAAAAAGTAACAAATTCGGAAGTGATTGCTTATTCCGCTTCCGGTTTTCGTGATTTTACGCGTTTAGCATCTTCTGATCCCGTTATGTGGCGAGATATTTGTTTGCATAATAAGGATGCTATTTTAGAAATGTTGAGCCGTTTTAGTGAGGGGCTTGCTTTTTTAGAACGGGCAATTCATTTAGGAGATGGTGAGACACTGTTTAACTTTTTTACACGTACGCGTGCTGTACGCCGCAATATTATTGATGCTGGACAGGAAATTGATGCTCCTGATTTTGGGCGTCAGAATGTTTCTAAAAAAGGGTGAGTAAAAACAAGAGGTTTTTGTTTTGGTATAAAGTCGGGCTTGACCGTATTGATTATTGACCGTTATATTGCAACATTGCAAAATGTTTATTTGCAGAGTTTTGATGATTTTTATAAAACTTGAAATAGACTGAGGAAGAGTTTTACCAGAAAGTATTGAGTTTTGTTAAAAAATATCTTTTGGTATAGCTATCGTATTTTGTGTGACGCAGTAAGTCATTATTGGCGTGATAATGGGAGTGCTTTTGCAAGCCATGTTGCGCTATCGGGGCTTTTAGCATTTTTCCCTTTTTTTATTTTTGGAACATCTTTTGCTCGTTTTCTAGGTGCTTTTACTTATACACCGCAAAAAATTAAAGCACTGGTGCAGTTATTGCCTGATGTTATTGCAGAGCCTTTATCTCAGGAAATTGTTAATGTTTTAACCATTCATCGAGGAGGTGTGTTGACGCTTTCTGTCATTGGAGCGGCTTATTTTGCTTCTAATGGGATAGAGGCTTTGCGTACGGCTTTAAATAAAGCTTACCGTGTTACTGATCGACGGAGTTTGTTATTTTGTCGTTTTCAAAGTCTGTTTTTTGTAATCCTTGGAGCTGTTGGTCTTGTTGTGATTAGTTTTTTATTGATTCTGGCGCCTTTGTTGATCAAAATTATGCAAAATCATTCTTTTTTTATGACTGAATATATTGCTGTTATTCGTGTATGGCGTTATACAGTTGCAATCGTTATTTTGTTTATCAGTCTTTTGATTGTTCATAAATGGCTTCCAGCAGGGCGGCGGAAAATTATAGATATTTTACCAGGAATAGTGGTGACAATGTTTATATGGTTTATGGCTTCTATCGCTTTTGCGCAATATTTAACGATGTTTGATTATATTTCTACCTATGCAGGGTTGGCATCTATTATGGTTGCTATTATTTTTCTGTACATATTGAGTGCAATTTTTATTTTGGGAGGAGAAATAAACGCGGCGATAATGTTTTATCGCAAGGATTTGCAACATTCAGATAAATGAAAGAGCTTATTATTGCTTGAAAGCCAAGGTATGATTATCCCAATAAAGCCTGCTATCACTTTGTTGATTGATGCAGATGCTTGTCCTGTAAAAGATGAAGTTTATCGTGTGATGAATCGTTATCAGCTTAAGACATTTGTTGTGGCAAATCGTTCTTTGTCCCTTCCAGATGAAGCACTCATTGAAAGAGTGGTCGTTGCTGGTGAATTCAATGGTGCTGATGATTGGATCGTAGAACATGTGCATGAGGCAAGTATCGTTATTACCAGTGATATTCCTTTAGCAGCGCGGGTTGTGCAAGCTGGGGGTTTTTGTCTTTCGCCAACGGGGCGTATTTTTGATGTAAATTCAATTGGTCAGGCTTTGGCGATGCGCAATTTGATGGAAGATTTGCGTGGACAGGGCAGTATAATAGGTGGTCCCCGTCCTTTTTCTCGTAAAGACCGTTCTGCTTTTTTGTCAGCACTGGATCTTGTTATACAACGTTTAAAAAGACGCGGTTATTAAAGTTATAGGGCTTCTTTAATGACTGCTTTTATAAGTGCTTTGGCATCGTCATTGGCCCATGGAGCTGCACCATTGAAGGAAGCAATGAGATATCCCTCTTTATCAATGAGCAATGTAATGGGGAGTCCTAAAGCGAGCCCCTGTTTTCTAACATTGTTGAAAATATCCATTGTTTCATCGCGATAGTAAAGCAAATTATCTGAATGAATATTCTGTAAAAATTGCTGAATTTTTTCAGGAGAAGCAGTTTTATCGATATTTATAGCTATGACATCAAAGTTTTCTCCACCTAATTCACGTTTTAATTGCGCAAGTTCAGGCATTTCTGTGCGGCAAGGTGCACACCAAATAGCCCATAGATTGACCAGCATTGGTTTTCCGATAAATTCGCTGAGTGTGTGCTCTTTTCCTAGAATATCCTTGAAAGAGAGTTTATTCATATCTGAGGGCGTATCAGCAAATCGTATGTGGCTAAAAAAGCCTTTTGCTGCTTTTCGTATCGCCATCATTTTTTCTGCTCGTGCTTTATCAGTATTTATTTCTTGTGCTTGTGCTGCTGAAATGAAATTGAAAAGAAAAAACTCTCTTTTGGTATCGTAGTTTATGGTTGCGTATAAACTCAATGCAATGATAAAGAATGCAAGGGAAAGTTGCCTTTTTTTATTGTTTTTTTTGCTGATGAAAATTTGAAAAATCATAATTTTGTCCTTTGGATGGGTGTTTTCAGAATATGACAGATGAGAAGTTAAAGAACCAAATGTGGGGTGGTCGGTTTGCGGCAGGCCCTGCTGCAATTATGGAAGAAATTAATGCTTCTATTGATTTTGATCAAAAACTTTATCGACAAGATATTGAAGGTTCTCTTTCTCATGCAGCTATGTTAGCGCAAACGAAAATCATTTCACAATCAGATTATGAAAAAATTGTTCATGGTTTGAAACTTATTCGCCAAGAAATTGAAGACGGTAAATTTGTTTTTTCACGAAAGCTTGAAGATATTCATATGAATATTGAAGCGCGGCTGAGCGAATTGATAGGTCCTGTAGCTGGGCGTTTGCATACGGCGCGTTCACGCAATGATCAAGTTGCTGTTGATTTTCGCTTGTGGGTACGTGAAGCAACGCAAAAGATAGCACAAGCTTTAAAAGGATTGATAGAGCAATTACTTATTCGCGCAGAACAACATGTTGATACCTTTATGCCAGGCTTTACGCATTTACAATTGGCTCAACCCGTAACATTGAGTCATTATATGATGGCTTATGTTGAAATGTTTGGTCGAGATTTATCGCGGATGCGTGATGCTCTTGAGCGAATGAATGAATCGCCTTTAGGGGCGGCTGCTTTAGCGGGGACAGGCTTTCCAATTGACCGTTTTATGACAGCAAAAGCGCTAGGCTTTCGCGAACCTACACGCAATTCAATTGATAGTGTTTCAGATCGTGACTTTGCATTGGAATTTTTAAGCGCTGGCGCTCTTTGTGCAACACATCTTTCACGTTTAGCAGAAGAAATAATTCTTTGGTCAAGTGAACAGTTTTGTTTTATTCATTTATCAGATGCTTTTTCAACAGGGTCTTCCATTATGCCACAAAAGAGAAATCCTGATGCGGCAGAGTTAGTACGAGCGAAAGCAGGTCGATTGAATGGTGCACTTATGGGATTGTTAACGGTGATGAAAGGATTACCGCTTGCTTATTCAAAGGATATGCAAGAAGATAAGGAATATGTGTTTGATGGGGCTTTGAGTTTGGAATTATCACTAGCAGCAATGACAGGGATGATTGCTGATTTGAAAGTGAATAAAAAAGCCATGAAACAAGCAGCGGATTTAGGGTATGCAACAGCTACAGATTTTGCGGATTGGCTTGTACGCAATTTAGGGATTCCTTTTCGCGAAGCACATCACATCACAGGGTGTGCTGTGGCATTGGCAGAAAAAAAACAGTGTCGCCTTCATGATTTATCATTAGATGAACTTCAAGCAATTTGTCCTGATATCAATGCGACACTTTTTGATGTTTTGACCGTTGAAAAATCTGTTGAAAGTCGTAAAAGCTTTGGGGGAACAGCGCCTTCAGAGGTTCTTCGGCAAATTGCGTATTGGAAAAAGCGTCTCGTGAGCGCTTGAGTGATTGTATTTTAAAGGTAACAAAGAGATCGAGATGAGGAAAGAGGACAGATGAAAATTATATTAAAGGGGTTGATAATTGTCCTTTTTGGGGGCTTGGGTATCGTTGGGTGTGGGCGTAAAGGGTCATTAGAGTTACCTCCTTCAACAGGAGTGAATTCTTCACAAGGAACTTTTGTTTCTCAAGGTAAAACAGATAAACCTTTTATTCTTGATCGGTTAATACAATAGGAATTTTTATGCGTTTTTTTTCTTATCATCAGGGTGTGCTTCACGCTGAAGGTCTTTCTCTTTTGGAACTTGCGCGAGAAGTTGAAACACCTTTTTATTGTTATTCAGCTAGCGCAATCGTTGCACATTTTAAAGATTATCAGAATGCATTTCATGATATGCCGAGTTTAATTGCTTATGCGGTTAAAGCGAATTCCAATCAAGCAGTTTTACAACTTTTAGCTAACAATGGAGCGGGAGCTGATGTGGTCTCAGAAGGGGAATTACGGCGTGCACTTGCTGTTGGTATTCCTGCGCAGAATATTGTTTATTCTGGTGTTGGTAAAACAGTGAGAGAAATAGATTTTGCTCTTGCACAAGATATTTATTGTTTTAACGTTGAATCAGAGCCAGAACTTGAACAATTATCGGCGCGGGCTGCTGCGCTTTCAAAAACGGCTCGTATTTCTTTACGCATTAATCCTGATGTGGATGCTAAGACTCACAAGAAAATTACAACAGGTAAGTCTGAGAATAAATTTGGTATTCCACTGTCTTTGGCGGGTGATGTATATAAAAAAGCAGCTCAATTGCCTGGTCTTCATGTGTGTGGTGTTGATCTCCATATTGGCAGTCAAATTTGTGATTTAAAACCGTTTGAAGATGCATTTGTTATTGTTGCAGATTTTGTGCGTCAATTATGGAATAATGGTTATGCGATAACCCATATCGATATTGGGGGCGGGCTTGGTATTCCTTATGGTTATGAGAAGCATCCAGTACCTTCTCCTTTTGAGTATGCAGCACTGGTAAAGAAACATATTGCGCCTTTAGGGATCAATATTATCCTAGAACCTGGGCGTAGTATTGTTGGTGAAGCCGGTGTGTTGGTGACATCGGTTGTGTATTTTAAAAAGGGGGAAGGACGAAATTTTGTTATTGTTGATGCGGCGATGAATGATTTCATGCGTCCAACGCTTTATGATGCGTGGCAAAATGTAATGCCAGTGAAAAAAACACCAATAGATGCCCCTCTGATTAATGCTGATATTGTCGGTCCTATTTGTGAAACTGGTGATTATTTAGGTTTGGAACGTTCTTTACCAGTGTTAAAAGCGGGTGATGTTTTGATGTTAACAGGAGCAGGGGCTTATGGCGCAGTGATGGCAAGCACTTATAATAGTCGACTTTTGGTGCCGGAAGTTCTGGTTCAGGATACGCGTTATGCAGTCATTCGTCCACGCCTTGATTATGCACAATTGATAGGCTGTGATCATATTCCAGATTGGATTGAGCCCAAATTAGATTGAGCATTATTAAATATTTTGGGTCTTATTTTTACTAAACTTTGATGAAACAATTTATTTTCTAGAAATTGTTTTGTATGGGGTTTATGATCTTAATGCACCACGATAAAAGGGGATAAATGCTTGTTTATGAAAAATAAAAACATCAAAGGTTTTGCAATGAAGCTTTTGTGTGTGCGCATTTTGATGTGGGGGATCCTTTCATTTGAACGGATGTGGGTACGGTTGTTGCCATTTTTCCTCGTTCTTAGTCTCTTTTGTTCGTTTAGCTGGTTGGGACTTTTTGGTATTTTGGGCTATTGGTCACATTTGCTCTTACTTGGGGTTATACTTATTTGTGCTGGGGCGAGTTTATTTTTTCTTATTCGTTTTCGGTTTCCCACAATGCGGGAAGTAAATTGCCGCCTTGAACGCGTCAATGATCTTAGACACCAGCCTTTGAATATTCAGACAGATCGTTTATGTTCTGAAAATGATGAAGATTTTAGTGCTGTTATTTGGCGTGAACATCAACGCCGAATGGCAAAGCAATTATACTATTTAAAAACTGGATTTATCTCTCTTAATAGTGCGGATTATGATCCTTTGGCTTTGAGGGCTTTGTGTGCTCTTCTTTTTGTGTGCGCTTTTAGTTTTTCTTTTGGTTCACAAGGGGGGCGTTTGGCTGATGCCTTTGATTTTCGTCCTGTCGTTGATGAAAAACTCATGCGGATTGATGCTTGGGTAACACCACCTGCTTATACCGGTGTGGCACCGATTTATTTGACAAAAGATGAGAAAACACAACTAGAAATCCCTGAAGGGAGTAATGTTGTTGTGCGTGTTGTCAATGGGGCTGGCATTACAGTAAAAGCAAAGTCTGTAGAAGATGGGAGGGAAGTTTCGTTTTCAGAGAAAACGGAACAAACAGCTTTGAATGATCCAATTGTTCATTTTGAAACACATTTAAAGCATCCAATAAATTTATTTGTATCATCACGTCGTAAAAAACAGCAATGGCATTTGCAGATAATTAAGGACACGCTTCCAACAATTCATTGGTTGGAAAAACCAGGGAGGATTTTAACGGGATCATTGGAGTTACGATATGTGGTGGATGATGATTATGGTGTGACAAAGGCTTTTGTTGAAATAGAGCCTTTTCTTCCTCAGAATAAAAGTGCTTCTTCTCTTTATAATGCTCCGGAAATAGAACTTCTTCTTCCGCGTGGTGGAAAGGGGAAAATGCGAATGGTGCAGGATATATCAGCGCATCCATGGGCAGGTTCGCAAGTCAAAATTACTTTGGTGGCAGAAGATGGTGCGGGGCAGAAAGGGCGTAGCAAAACTTTTGTTATGATATTACCACAGCGTGTTTTTTCGAATCCTGTTGCACGCGCAGTGGTTGAATTGCGTCGTCTATTAGCTCTTGATGCTTCTGTGAAAGAGCGTGTATTGGATATGCTTTCTGCTTTGCTTGTGCGTCCAGAAAAGGGGTTGCAAAATGCATCGCATTTTATTGTTCTACAAAGTGCGTGGACAAGACTTTCTTTAGCACAAACAGACGAGCATTTGCGCGATGTGGTGGATTATTTATGGCAAATTGCTTTGGGTATTGAAGATAATCAGCTTGAATCCGTGCAAAAAAAGTTAAAACAAGCACAAGCTGCTTTACGTGATGCATTGCGTTACGGTGCTTCAGCGGCAGAAATTGAACGGCTTATGGCAGATTTACGTCAAGCTATGGATGAGTATATTCGTGCTTTGGCTGAAAAAGCACCGGATAGTCAAGTTTCTAAAAATTCTAAAAGCTCAAAAAGTCCTAATCTTTCTGAATCTACATTACAAGAAAAGCTAAATTTAATTGAGGAAATGGCTAAAACGGGCTCTTCTTTAGCAGCTGAACAACTCTTGGCGGAAGTTGAACAGACGCTTGATCATTTGCATGTGCAAAAAGGCAATCAAAATGAGGGAGAAAAAAGCCAATCTGCACAAATGAAAGAAAAGATGGACCAGCTTGGAGATTTAATGCGTCGTCAGCAAGAAATTCTCAATGAAACACATCAGTTAGAGATGGAACAAAAACGCGGAGAAAATGTACCGGAAACACAAAAAAAATCTTTAAAAAAACGTCAAGCTGAATTGCAATCTGAATTATCAACATTAGAAAAAGAATTATCAGAACAAGGATTTGAAACAGGGGGGGCGTTGAAAAGGGCAGAAGAAAAAATGAATTCTGCGGAAAATGCTCTTGATAATGGAAATCATCAGGTATCTATACAAAATCAGTCTGATGCTTTGGAATCTTTGAGGCAAGGTGCACAAAATGTTTTGAAAAAAATGCGCGAAACACTTAAAGAAACGGGAGATGATCAAAATGCTGATTTTGGTCCTAAAGATCCGTTAGGACGTCCACTTTCTTCAACAACAGATGAAGAACAAGAAGGCGAGGCACTACCACAAGAAAGTGATCAAATGCGTACGCGGCAGATTTTGGATGAAATTCGCAAACGTCTTGGTAAAGAGCATCTTTCAGAAGAAGAAAAAAACTATCTTGAAAGATTGCTTCATTTTAATTAACCAGTGTTGGCTTTTTTCTTAATTGATGTCAAAAACAGTATATGAAGAACCTCTATGGGGTTTATCTCCAAAAAAATGATTAAAGTGCTTGTAAGGCAATAATCATCCTGTTGTACTGATTTTTTAATCATTTAAGTTTAAAATATGCAATATTGAAATGTTCGCTATTGCGGAAAAAAAGCAGAAGTCCATATAGGTTTGGTATATGAAAATCTGTAATGTTTGAAATTTGTTTCTACATGGTATGTTGAGTTGGATATCGTTACGCTGAAAGATTTTTATGCTTCTGCACTTGGACTGCGTGTGCAAAAAACGCTGTGTGACCAATTGAATTTATGGTGGCCTGATCTTACGGATAAACGGATTATGGGATTGGGTTATGCACTTCCTTATCTTTCTACATTGCGTGAACGTGCCCAACAATGTTTTGCTTTTATGCCAGCTTCTCAGGGTGTTTCGCCTTGGCCTTGTTCTGAGCAAGTTGCTACAGCGCTTGTTTTTGAAGAAGATTTGCCGCTTCCGGATGCGTCAGTTGACTGTATTTTATTGGTACATGCATTAGAATATACAGAAAATTCATTTGAAACGTTGAATGAAATATGGCGTGTTTTAGCACCCAATGGCCACTTGATCGTTATTGTACCTAATCGCTCTGGCTTTTGGGCGCGCAATATTACTACGCCCTTTGGTTATGGCGAACCCTATAGTCGGCAACAAATTACTCGTTTGTTCGAAAAAACAAATTTTGTTTCTGGGCCAATACAAGAAATTGTACATTATATGCCCTCTACGGGGTATTTTTCGCGGTTGTTCTCATTTTTTTACGAGCCATTTGCTCGCTATCTTTTGCCTTATTTTGGTGGACTCTTAATGTGTCAGGCACAAAAACGTGTTTATCAGGGTTTGCTCGTACAGCGTCGTCAGTCGCGACGTATTTTTATTCCTGCTTTATCACCACAGACAAGAAATATTTTAATTTATAAAAATAATTAATCATTTTGTCATTGTCATAAGAATCGCAAATATAGAGGCATTCTCTTATTTCAATTTTTTGCATTTACAATTAAAAAATATTCTTTTGTACATTAATATGTGGAATTGGTATGTGAATAAAAATCTCAAGTATCTATATACCAAACCATATTTCATGAATAGTGGAAACATTTTAAAAGAAAAAAATGCTGGTATCTTCGTAAACGTAAAAATAGCAGAGTCCAAGAGATCTTACATAATATGGTTTATGGTGGTTAAAAACTGTACAAGGAAGGATTACAATGCTTCTTATAAACCATCTCAAGTATCAAGGGCTCCTCTGCAACATCGAGATCTAACATAAGTGTGATGGTGCTGGCTTGTTCTTTTATAAGCGTAAAGATGGTGATGCCCAGTGGCTTTATCGTTAGGATAAACATTTAGCGTTATATCATGAATTATATAACCTCTTAAGAGGAGATAAAGTCATAAAGAATGGAGGAAAACTATAAAGATAAAAAACATCTCTCAAGTTAGGTTAGTGAATGTGAGATAAAGCAGTGCGTGGAGCGGTTTTTCTGAAAAAAATAATCATAAATAGCACTCATCTAAAGATGATAGTTATGATCAAGAATGTTGCTAAAAGATATCACGATTATTTATATGCGAAACATATTAAAAACTTTAGAAAGAACAAAAGCATGTGAAACAGAAGTTACAAAGTATATCGTGAGGGTTGAAAGCATTTTTGTTTTTGGTTCTCATGTTGGAATATTTCGTTTTTTATTCATAATGTTATATATTTTGTCATAAGAGTAAGTTCTATGTAATAGCATTCGAATTATATGCGAAGGTTTTTTCATCTCGTTTCTGTTTTCATTTAGAATATTAAAATTATTTTTGAAACAGAAAATCTCGAATTAAAGATTTAAACGGTAACCATTTTGATCTGTTATGAGAATTTGCGCATTGGAGGGATCGTTTTCGATTTTTTGTCGCAAACGATAGATATGGGTTTCTAAAGTATGGGTGATAATATTTTCATTATATCCCCAAACTTGTTCTAACAATGTTTCACGGCTGACAATTTTATCATTGGCATGATAGAGACATTTAAGGATCGCTGCTTCTTTTTCTGTGAGACAGATTTTATTGTTGCATTGATCAAGAAGAAGTTTTTGTCTTAGTTTAAAAGTATAGGGACCAATATGAAAGGTTGCGTCTTCATTTTGTTCATATTGGCGCAACTGTGCTCGAATTCTCGCTAATAACACCGCAAAGCGAAAGGGTTTTGTTACATAATCATTGGCGCCTGTTTCAAGATCTAAAATATTATCACAGTCTGTATCATAATTTATTATCATGATAATGGGGGCACGAAATCCTTGGGTGCGTAATTGTTTAACGGCTTTGTAGCCATCAAGATCAGGAAGTTGAAATCCCAAAATAGTGAGATCAATATTTTCTTCTTGGATTATTCTCATTCCCGCTTCTGCTGTTTTTGCTTGGAAAATTTTAAACTCTTGATGCATTTGCAATTGTTCTACTAAAATAGGGCGTAGATCATCGTCTTCAACGATTAAAAGAGTATAGTGGTTCATGTTTTTCCTTATAGGCATGTTGATGCACTGATTGATATAGTTTCATGAAAAATAAGATTTCATGCAAGAAAAATTAAAAGAGGAAAATTAAAAAAGAGCGCTTCTAAAAAATAAACTTTTATAATTTCTAATGGTTGCTTGCTGAAAAGACGGTATTCCGTCTGCAGGGTATTTTACGTATTGGTTGGAAGCGTTTTTTTATGTTCTAGAACGTGTTTTAGCTATTGAGTGTCATCATCTTTACGCTTTATGGAGAAACAAGGTGTGGCACTATCATTCACTTTGCCAGCTCGTGGGTGTTGCGGACAGTCCTTGGCACTTGAGACGATTCATAGGAGGAATTTTTAGTCCTTTCTTTCACGGTTTTTTCCATATGGGACTTTCTCCGTTTAGAATGTGCAAGCAAATAGCCTTTGATTGATTCAATATAAACAGGTTGGGAATGAGAGAATCCTGCGGTATGAGGCGCACTCGTCCAACATGCAAAACAATGAACACGCAATATGATGCGTTTTTTAAGCGTGAAGAGAATTGTGCAACACCTAGCACATATGCACTGTTTAGGAGAATTTCACGATCATTTTTATTGTTTTTTATCCACGTTCAGTTTTGTTTTTTTGTTGCATTTGTGTGTGAAGGGGCTGTGTGTTATGTTCGTGGTGTTGCTTATTATAATTGTTGAGCAAGCTTTGCCTTTAGCAATGCCGAAAAGATGCATCATAAAGAGGTTTTTTGTGTAATTTGGAAGGAGACTGTATTGAGAAAGAGTGCAGGATAAAAAATGACAAAAAAAATATCATATTTATGCATTTAGCATGAGAATACCTCAACAGAAGGAGGTGTTGTGCTTATTCTTCTGCGCTATGAAGCATCTTTTTATATGAGTTAATGAATAAAAATTATTGTTTTAAGATAAAAGCATTTCCCTCTTAAGGTTGCCCATCAAACAGACTTCTTTCCATTCATCTTCTGTCACGGGTTGCACTGATAAGCGGCTGGCTTTGACCAGCACCATATTTGCTAGTTTGGGATTAGCTTTAATTTGTTTTAATGAAACAGGTGTTGGCATGTCACAAAGTGCACGGATGTCCACACATTCCCAGCGTGGATCAGAGCTTGTAGAATCAGGGTGTGCTTCAGCACATATTTCTACAATTCCTACAATTTCTAAACCTTTATTTGAATGATAAAAAAAACCTTTATCACCATATTTCATAGTGCGCATATTATTACGAGCTTGATAATTGCGTACACCATCCCATTGTTCGCCATCAGCTCCTTTTTTCTTTTGCATCTCCCATGACCATTTATGGGGTTCAGATTTAAAAAGCCAATAAGCCATGAGTTCTCCTTTTTCATAGACTGTTATGTATTTATCATACGGATTTTTATAAGTATTTTCGTAATATCCTTAACGATAATTTTAAAAATGGGGTAAAGAATTTCTTATTTCAAAATAACTTGTATATAGAAAAATGCGCTCCATTGATATTTTATGTTGTATAAAGGTATTTTGCTTATCTTGTAGCAGAAAAATATATCAGTGTATCGAAGTAATAGACTTAAAATTGCTCAGCCATGTGGAAGCTTAATCATCTTTTCAGCTGCTGTTTGAAATGTAGTTACTATAGGATCATTGGAGCATTGCGTTGGAGAGAATTTAGCAAGAAAATTGGTTCTAAAAAGCTTTAAAATTACAATGACAATGAAACGAATAAATGGTCAAAGATGATGAGGTCAACGAATGGCATTCATATCTATGCTTTGTGGGATAGAGTGCGTCTTATTATGCTGTAAAATACCGTCATTTGAAGTGTAATGATATAAGGCAGTTTTTTGAAACATGAAGTTTTTAAGAATGTGTGGTGAATATTTAGGTTTACGTATCGATCTTTGGGTTAAGTGAATTGTGTGAGTGGGAAGCAGGTGGAATCTGCTCGATAGAGAATTCGGACTATCTATAGACCGGATTGAGTAGAAATCTTCGTTCTTTAAGATGTGTGTAGGACGTCAATTTTATTATGCTTTTGTTCCACGGCGACCCATCCCAATCAAGGGGGGGGCTTTTTCATCTAATGGCCAGCGTGAGCGAGGGGCAATATCAAGAGGGCTTGTTTCTCCTCGTGCAAGCTTTTGTGCACCGGCAAAAGCAATCATTGCAGCATTATCGGTACACAAGGAAAGAGGAGGGGCTATAAATTCAAAGCCATGTTGATGGGCAAGTTCTTGTAATGTAGAGCGAATGGCTTGGTTTGCGGCAACACCGCCTGCGACAACCAAAGCAGGAGAACGCTTTTCTTGATCATGAGAGAGAGGATATTGGTGGGCAAAGTGTTGTAGAGCGAGGTGAACGCGATCACGTACTGTATCGGTTACGGCGGCTTGAAAACTTGCGGCAATGTCAGCAATATCATTTTCTGTAAGAGGAGCTATGGCTGTTGCGGCTTGTCGAACAGCAGTTTTGAGTCCTGAAAAAGAAAAATCTAATCGTTTTTCACCTTTTAAAGGACGTGGAAGAGGGATGCGATTTTTATCACCAAATAAAGCTGCTTTTTCAAGTGCTGGTCCACCAGGATAAGGAAGACCTAAAAGTTTTGCTGTTTTATCAAAGGCTTCTCCTAATGCATCATCAATAGTGGTTCCTAAACGTTGGTAGTTGCCTACTCCATGAACAATGATTGTTTGTGTATGACCCCCTGAAACTAAAAGTAATAAATAAGGAAAGCTGACGTTGTGCGTTAACACAGCTGTTAAAGCATGTCCCTCTAAGTGATTTACCGCAATAAATGGTTTGCCAGTGGCAAGAGAGAGTGCTTTTGCGCTCATAACGCCTACCAATAATCCTCCTATCAAACCAGGTCCACTGGTGGCTGCAATGCCATCAATATCTTTTAATTTTGTGTTTGCTTCTGTTAGTGCTTGCAGAATTAAATGATCAAGAACTTCAACATGGGCACGAGCAGCAATTTCAGGAACAACACCGCCGTAAGGTGCATGGTGATCAATTTGACTCCAAACAACATTGGAAAGAATTTGGCTGTTTGATTCATTGTTATATTCAATGACAGCTGCTGCCGTTTCATCACAACTTGTTTCTATTCCCAGCAGACGCATTTTAAACAAAACCTTATATTGAAGCTTCTTTCCTGCGTGCGTACCATGAACAGAAAAAGATGCAAAGTATTTCTCTTAGAATTGTTTTTTCTATGAAAAATATGTGTTTTGGCATTTTCTTTGAATTTTATGATATCGTTGATTAAAAAATAAAGCTGTATTTTCGAGTATAAAATGCAAATGTTTTTTAAAAACTTGTCTATTAAAGGCGATAATTGTAAATATTATTGAGAAAAGCTGCGTTTTTAAAACTTTTTTCATTTTATTATTTTATCATTAAAAAAAGTGTGCACGAAAAGTGACAGAGATGGTCGATTCTTCAAAACCAAAAGTTAAACCACATTATGCTGGTACGCGCCGTAAGAAACCAGTTATTGAACATGAAGCTGTTCCCCATGATTCAGAGGAAAAAATCCATAATTCTGTAGAATCTCAAGCGCGAGAAGAACAGAATATGCAAGGTCAGGATAAAAGTATCTCTAGTACAACTTGGCTTTTCTTGTCCCTTTCTGGGATTTTGGGGGGATTCATTGCTTTGGGAATTTTTATGGGGCTTCAATGGGCTGGTTTTTTTCCTTCTCCTTTTGTGGAAAATTCTGCTGGAGGAGAAAAAGCTTTGCAGATTGCTGAAGCCGCAAAAAGTCAAGGTGAAGACACAAAGGAACAATTGAGGCGGGTCTTTCAAGAAATTGATACGTTAAAAACAGAGCTTTCTTCTTTTTCATCACAACAGTTTAAAACAACGAAAAATGATGAACTATCGAAAGAAGAAAGCAAAAAAGCTTTTGCGATTTTAGAGGAAAAAGTAAAAGCTCTTGAAGAAATTGTACAAACTTTTGTTAGAAAGTCGAAAGAGATAGAGACGGCTTTGTCTGTTGGGCAGAGCAATGCAAATGATCTTGCTGCGTTAAAACAACAGTTAGAAGCACTACAGGAAGAAACTGCTGTTAAAAATAGTGAGAAAAAAGAAATAGATACCGCGCTCTTTACTGCAATTAGTTCATTAAAAAATGCTGTAGAGCGTGGTGGATCTTATAATAATGAATTAAAGCTGTTGCGGCAATTATCGCCTTCGATTAATGGACTTGATGTGTTGCAAAAAACAGCTACTGTGGGTCTTCCAAGTTCAGCACAACTTTCAGTTGATTTTGCTCATGTTGCTGATGCAATTGTTGGTACGCAAAATCTTGTTGCGTCAGATGCTGGTTTTTTTGACCGAATTTTAGCATGGATAAAAGGGCTTATTGTTTCGCGACCGATTGGAAATGTTGAAGGGACAACGCTGGGGGCTATTGCGGCACGCATGGAAGTTGCCATTCAAGCTGGTGATTACGAAAAGGCTTTGAGCGAATGGCAATCATTGCCCCAAAGTGCAAAAGATGTTTCAATGGATTTTGTTAAGCAGCTTGAAAGACATATTGCTATTCAACAGTTGTTGCAGCAATTGTTATTGTCTGTGCAACAAGGATCTTTTAAAGCAACAAAGATGTAAATAGGCCCAAGATGATACGTGTTTTTATTTATATTTTTGTTGTTTGTATCCTCGGTTTAGCTTTCACGTGGGTTGCTAATCACAATGGTATTTTTGTTCTCACATTTTTGCATTTCAGATTTTCTGCTTCATTTCTTACAGTGTTAAGTGTGCTTATTTTATTTTTTGTAACGCTGGTGCTTTTATGGTGGTTATTGTCTTTCTTTTTTTCCATACCGAATGCTCTTTCCAATTATTTTTATAAACGCCATCAAAAGCGTGGTTACGAAGCTCTTTCAAAGGGGATTCTTGCAACTTTTGCTGGTGATAGTATGGTTGCGCAAAAAATGGAAGCACGTGTTGCTAAATATCTTGCAGGGAAACAAGAGCCATTGGTAAAACTCTTACAAGCGCAAACCTTGTCTTTACAAAATGACTCTGTTCGCGCCATCGGTCTTTATGAAGAGATGAGAAAGGAAGATCCGACAAAACTGGTTGGACTTTATGGTTTGTTTCGTGAAGCAATGAAGAGTAAAGCTTATGAGGCAGCGCAACAATATGCTGAAGAGGCACTGACTTTATCGCCAGCACTTTTATGGGCGCATCAGGCGGTGCTTGATCGGTTAAGTACTGAGGGTAAATGGGATAAGGCACTTACTATTTTTGAAAGAACGCAAAAAGCTCTCCCGCGTTCTATTCGCACGATTCCAGAGCGGCAGCATATACAGGTTTTACTACTAAGTGGGCAGGCACTTTCTTTGTTTGATACACATCCTGTACAAGCACGTGAAGCTATTTTGAAAGCCCATAAATTGGCGCCTGATTTTGTTCCAATAATAGTTATTGCTGCTGATATTCTTTATAAATTAAACGAAACGCGTAAAGCGGATAAAATGATTATAGCGGCTTGGCAAAAGGAGCCTCATCCTGACTTGGGAGCGCTTTATCTTGAAAGAGAAGAAGGAGCCATTGGGCGATTGAAAAGGGCTAAGACACTTGCTTCTTATAATAAAGATGCATTTGAGTCGGCTTTCCTTATTGCTAAAGCAGCTTTGGATGCTGGTGAAACAGCATTAGCAAGAGAGAAGGCACAAAAAGCATTACAATGTCATCCACGGGAAAGTGTTTATTTATTGTTGGCAGATATTGAAGAGGCACAGGGAAACAATCAAGGTGCTGTGCGTCAATGGCTTTCTTTAGCACTTCGTGCTGAACGTGATCCAGTGTGGATGTGTGATGGGGCCATTTTTTCTTCTTGGTCAGTGGTTTCTCCAATCAGTGGACGTTTGGGCTGTTTTGAATGGAAGGCACCTCCTTGTATGCCTTCTCTCACATTAGAGGCGGACAATATTGTGTCGAAAAGGCAAGACAAAGAGTATGTTATGGGAAAAAGTGATGATGTTGGAGATAAGAAGCTTGAAAAATTAACACCTATAGATGATTCTCTTTTGCATAATGTGCAGGTGGAGAAACAAGATATAAAAGAAAAAGATGTAAAAATGTTCAGTCAAACTCACTTAAATGTTGATGATCCAGGGGTTAAAACAGAAGAAGAAACATCTTTATCGAGGAAAAAATTTCGTTTATTTTAAATTGCACCAATGTGATAATACGAATGTTTTCTCAGAAGAAACAATTGACCTAGAAGAAAAAATATCGTTAGTCTTGTCCAATAAAATTATTCTCTTATGCTTTAAAAATAAAGTTTTGCTTGGTAGCAGAGGTGATTGGTTAAAAAATGTTTTTAAATCAGAGATGTCTTGATAAAAAACAAAAAAATAACAAACCAAGGATTGCTGTCGTTATTCATCGGCGCTCTACCTATACTGGTCGGTTGGGAAAATTTTTACAACAAAATGGTTTTGTTCTTGATATTTATCGTCCTATTTTTGGACAAAAACTCCCTGATACATTAGAGCATTATGCCGGCGTTGTTATTTTAGGGGGACCGATGAGTGTGAATGACAGCGAAGCCTATATTGGTGAGGAAATTGATTGGATTTCGTTATCACTAAAGGAAAATAAGCCTTTTTTGGGTATTTGTCTTGGAGCACAAATGTTAGCGCGAAATCTAGGGGGGCGCGTTGGTACAAGAAGTGATGGGACTGTTGAAGTCGGCTGGTATCCACTAGAAGCAACCCCACAAGGGAAGGAATTGATGAATTGGCCAGAGATGGTCTACCATTTCCATGATGAAGGTATTTATGATTTACCGAAAGAGGCAATGCTTTTGGCAACAGGGAATACATATCCTACACAAGCTTTTCGTTATGGAAACAATGCATGGGGCTTGCAGTTCCATGCTGAATTTACACGCGCTATGATGCGGCGTTTGGTCGTGCGTTCGGCACATAAATTGACTGAAAAAGGTGCTCAACCTGCTTGTGCACATTTGAAAGGTCGTTTAATCTATGATCGAGCTTTGAGCCAATGGTTTGAAAGCGCATTACACCAGATTTTTTGTACACCGCCCGTACTTGTGTGATTGTTGACAACGAATTGATTTATATAGGTAATTCACGGTTTTGTATATTGAATGAGAACCCCGAATATAGTAAAGTTTTTTCATTCCAAACCTGTGTATGTTGACTCAATAAAAACCTCTTGTTTGCATGTCACAAGTAGGGCTGGCGTGTGGGCAAAAACTGTATAAGAAAAGACTAAAAATGCTTCTTATGAACTGTCTTAAGTGCCAAGGGCTGTCGCAACATTTGGGGGCTAGCCAAATATAATGATGGTGCAGGCTTTGGGGTCTCCATAAGCGTAAAGATGGGGGGCTCAATGGCTTTATCGTTAAGAAACACTATTCATTATCATTTTTGTTGTGCTGTAAAACAGTATGGTTTAAGCTAGAGGTAGAAAATCTATGTAAAACTTTACATATGAGGTGTTTTTTGTTAAAGGGTGTAATGGGTTTTTTTTAAGAAAATCTTGTTTATTGAGCTTATGAGATACTGTACTTTAGAACGATGTATAGGGACTTCTTGAAGTGATCAGTAGATAAAATCCGATCGATTAAGAAGTTGGATTGTGTATAAACTGAATGTGGTTGGGAATCTTTATCCTTTTTAGGGTGGGGAGGAAGTTAAGAGATAAAGAAAGTTTGAATATTGTCTAAATCCTTTCAAATACCATCATCACAAAAAAGTTTTTCTTTGAGTTATTTAATTTGTGGGCTCTTTTGTTTTGCTCTGATATTTATTTATAGCGCACTCTGGTTTTTTTTTCACGTAAAATAGAAGACTATGTTTCTGATATATTCACAAAAGTATCTTCCCATAATATGGCGGCGGTATGTGAGAATGTGCACAAGGATGGTTATCCTTTACGTGTCGGTGTTGTTTGTGACAAGTTTCAATTTTCTTGGCCTTTACATGGGGTTTCTTTATCGACGGGGCGTTTGACAGCTGGTGCACCAATTTACGCACCTCATTTGGTCGAGTTTAATGTTCATTCTCCTGCATTAATTGTTTTTTCCGGAAAAACTCCCATAGTATCGCATTGGCGCAATTTGGTGATTGAAACAGAGCCTTATTGGAAAACGGGTAAAACATTGAAGTTTATAGCTGAAGGGCTTGAGATTTCATCTTTTTCCTCTTCCCCTGAAGATCAAAAGCTTCAAGAAGCATTAAGAGCACCAACGACAGATAAAAAAACGACACATTTGCAAAATACGCATGACGTGATTATTCAGCCGTTAGAGCCACAAGACATGCCTCAAAAAATAACGGCAGAATTTTTTCGACTTGATCTTAAACATGAAAAGAATGATTTATCGGGACATATAACTTTTGACGGTTTTGATGCTTCTCCCTTTTTAAAATCTTCTTTTGTTGATATTCCTAAAATTGATGGCAATTTGAAATGGATTTTAAATGATGCCTCTCTTCTGTTTGAACATGAAGAAAAAAATTGGCAACAGCGACTGTATGGAAAAAGTGGACTTTTAAAGCAAGGTGAATTGACTTTTCATACAGGTGGTGCAGTGCGTATTAGTGGACCTTTTTCTTTTGATGATGAAGGATATTTGACAGCAAAATTTGAACTTGTCCTTATTCAGTCCATGAAGCTTCTTAACACTCTGCAGCGCTTATTTCCCGCGCAAGCCAATAATCTTCAAGCGTTATTTTTTATTTTGGGTGCTTTGCCTAAAAATGCGGACGGCGCTCCCGTTCTTTCCTTGCTCATTAACAATGGGTGGGTAAAACTGGGATTTTTAAAACTTGGTCGTCTTGCTCCACTTTAGGTGTTGTACCAAAGCCTTTTTTCATTTTTACTACCAAATTTCAACTTTTTCTGATTTTCACACTTTTTTGCAATTTTAGAGTGTCAAAATCTATTTTAACAAAATGCGTATTTAATGGTAAAAAAATAGCTATAAAAATAAAAAATTATCACCTACTCCTAACTCGTCCAACCTCTTTTCACTTAGTACAAAATCTTATGTCAAACTACATATAGCAACAGTGTTTCTATGGAAAAAGTGGCATTTTAAAGTATGCTGAATTGCCTTTTTATACAGGTGGTGTGGTACTTGTTAGGAACCTTTTTCTTTATATATGGAATGAGCATATTGCATATATCTGTTTGGGTGTAACCTCTTAAAACAAGTAAATAGCCTAGTTGGAGGAAGATATGAAGTTGTAAAGGGGAAAATCAACATCCATCTTTACTGTCATTTTTTATTCGATTTTACGCATTTCAAAAGCAGTTACAGTTATATCTTTTAAATAATGGATTAAGCTTATCCTTTTATTTCTGATATTTTTTAATGAAGCTATATGTCTTCCACGTAAAACAGAATATATTTGTATTGCATATTTACGCATTTGTTAAAAAAATATTTCTCAGTGCTTCCTATTTCACGATGTCGCCTGTGAATGGTATAAGGATAAAGCCATTAAGCACCATCATCTTTTCGGTTACGGAGTAACAAGCTAGGGGAAAACATCATCATATTATATTTGCTTATATTTGCTAATTCTCAATCTTACTGCAGCTTTTGGCACTTGAGGCGGTTTATGAGGGGCATTTTTAGTCCTTTCTTTACTGTTTTTATCTATTCGGCTTTCCCATTTGCAATATGCAAGGGGAAATGGGGTTAATTAATTGAATATAAATAGATTTTAAATGAGACAAATTTAGAATATCGGATTATCATAAAAATGATAAAATTATGATTGTAAATCAATATATTATATTTTTATGATGAAGGATATTTGACAGTAAAATTTGAATTTATTTTTTATTTTGAGTGCTCTGTCTAAAAATGCGGGATAGGGTTTCCGTTCTTCCCTTGTTGATTAGTCATGGATGGATAGAACGGAGCAAAAGCTTAGCTGTTTTGTACTGCTTTTAAGTCTGAAAGTTTATGTTTTTAGGGTGAGAAATCAATCCTGTTGTTTTTTTGAAATTGTTGCAAACAATTCTATTGTGATAAATAGCGGGATTTTTATTTTTGGTGTTATGTCTAAAATGCAAACTTCTGCTCTGTCTTAGTTGGTTTGTTGTGGTGGTGGGATAGAACGGGAGATTGAGGGGGTCGTTTTGTATTTTCTTTAGGTTTGAAAGCCAATATTTTGAAGTTGAGAAATCAATCCTGCTGCAAAAGTAAAACGAGAAATATTGAGATCATTTTCAATAAGGGCGCTAATGCGGTTTGTAATGTTGTGAATATGATCTTCTTCTGTTTTTTTCCAAGTGTCAAAAGGATCTTTTTTCTTTCCATAATTTTTGAGGATTTTCATAACGATTTGCCGAAAGCTTTCAGAAACATTTTCTTTGGCTTGGCTTAAAGCCATACTATCATAATAATCTACTACAGGAATTATACGACTTGCTTCGTTAATGCGGTTTATACGAATGATTTGCGCAAGTGAAAAGTAGATCTCTGCGGTTTTAATAAGATCACTGTTGCTTTGTTTTGCAATCAAAGAAATATCACAGATTGTTGAAGCAGCTTCCAAGAGAGCTAATTGTTTCGCTAATGCTTTTGGTGCTCCCTCTTCGCTGTAGTGTAATGCTTTTTCTTCAATCTTTTGCTTAATATCGTTGCCGTGAGAATGCATAAGCTCTTTTTCAATAACGCTACGGGCTTGTTTTATTGTTTTTACAATTTCTTCTAATGGACGTGAGAGATCTATGTTGTGCAAACCCCAATTGGTTGTTTCAAAGAGCATTGGGGTCATTGTTGCGTAGAATTTATTTTGGACAAGACCGGGTATTTTATTATCAAGCTTATCAATTTGCTCAGACAATTGAGGAATTTCGAAACCATCGCGGATGGCAATGAAAACGCGAATAATATTTTCAGTCTTTTGTTCTGTTGCATCGTGTAGTCTATTAACAAAAGTGGGGCCTCCACGATTTACAATATCGTTGGCAATCAGCGTTGCGATAATATTACGACGCAATTGATGGTTAATAACTTCCTTCTTAAAATTTTCTTGAATTTGGGTTGGAAAATAGTTCAGCAAGGCTGTATTGAAATAGTGATCATCAACAATGGGGCTATTAGCAATTTCTTCTTTTAAGGTCAATTTAGCATAGGCAAAAATAACGGCGAGTTCTGGACGGAGAAGACCTTTGCCTTGGGTTGTTCTTTGTCGTAAAATTTGCTCATCAGGGAGTATTTCAACTCTACGATCTAGAAGCTTTTTTTGTTCTAAATCGTGCATAAAGCGTATTTGATAGGGCAAATCAGTAGTGCTTTGGTTTTCCGCCAAAGAAAGCGCAAGAGGTTGTAGATAATTGTTGCGCAAGACAAGTTGCTCGACTTGAGGCGTCATTTTTTTCAAGAGCTTATTGCGTTCTTCGCGGGTTAACGTTTTGGCACGTAGTGCTGATGCAAGAACAATTTTGAGATTGACCTCAATATCAGAACAATTCACACCAGCAGAATTGTCAATGGCATCCGTGTTGCATCGACCACCATTTAAGACATATTCAATCCGTCCACGTTGTGTAACACCAAGATTAGCTCCTTCACCAATAATTTTTGCACGCACTTGTTCTCCGGTAATGCGTATTGCATCATTTGCTCGATCACCTACTTGGGCATCGTTTTCTGTTGCAGCACGGATATAAGTACCAATGCCACCGAACCATAAAAGATCAACAGGGGCTTTGAGAAGAGCAGAGATAATTTCAAAGGGTGTTCCTGTTTGTTTTTCGAAACCAATGGCTTGTGCTGCTTCAGGTGAGAGAGTAATGGTTTTTTCTTTTCGTGAGAAGATGCCACCGCCCTTTGATAATTTGGTTTTATCGTAATCCTGCCAGCTTGAGCGAGGTAGTCTGAAGAGACGCGTACGCTCTACATAGCTTTCGTCTATGTTCGGATCTGGATCAATAAAGATATCGCGGTGATCAAAAGCGGCAATCAATTTTGTTTGTTTGGAAAGCAGCATTCCATTGCCAAAGACATCACCAGACATATCGCCAACACCGACACAGGTGAAGGGCGTTGTTTGAATATCGTGATTAAATGATTCTCTAAAATGTCTTTTGACGGCTTCCCATGCACCTTTAGCTGTAATACCAATGTCTTTGTGGTCGTAACCTGCTGAACCTCCAGAGGCAAAAGCATCATCAAGCCAAAAGTGGTTTGCTTGGCTGATGGCGTTGGCTGTATCAGAAAAAGTTGCTGTTCCTTTGTCCGCCGCAACAACAAAATAGGGGTCAGGGTCATCATGACAGATGACATTGTGGGGAGAACTTATTTTGCCGTTAATCAGATTGTCTGTAATGGAGAGCAAAGCTGTTATAAAGTCTGTATAAGCTTGTCGTGCTGCTTCTATGATGACAGCACGGTCATTTGTTTGGGGAAGCCGATGGGGATAGAATCCACCTTTTGCACCTGCAGGAACGATAACCGCATTTTTAACTTGTTGGGCTTTGACTAAGCTAAGCACTTCGGTGCGGTAATCTAATGCACGGTCAGACCAACGAATGCCGCCACGAGCGATAGGTCCAAAACGCAAATGGACCCCTTCAACTTCTGGTCCATAAACAAAAATTTCTCGGTAAGGGCGCGGTTCAGGCAAACCTTCAATCTGGCGTGGATTTAATTTGGTGGCTAAAATACGCCGTGGACTTCCATCAGGAAGAGGCGTAAAGGCATTCGTTCGTAAACTCGCCTCGATAAGGTTACAATAACGGCGTAAAATGAGATCATCATCTAAACCAGAGACTTTCCGTAATTTTTCTTCAATGCGCTTTTGAATAACTTGTTGGTTTTTTTCCCGTTCTTTTTCTGTATGGCTTTGATGAAATTTTAAATGAAATAAAGCATAAAGATCTTGGGTAATGTCAGGATATGCATTTAAAGTTTGGGCAACGCGATCTTGCGAATAAGGAATTCCAGCTTGTTGGAGATAGCGCCCATAATGGCGCAAAATAACAATTTCATGCCAATCAAGCTCAGCTGTTTGGGTGAGAGCATTAAAGCCGTCATTATCAGCATTTTGTGCCCAAATGGCTTCAAAGGTTTCGGCGTGTTTTTGCCCGTCTTTTTCAAAATCGATACAGCGCTGGAAAGTACTTTCCAGCTGCATATCATGAAGATACACAGAGCGCCCATTGCCATCTGGTAATTCAAGGGTTTGTTCAGCAATAACGCGAAACCCCATATTTTCAAGGAGTGGTACACGTTTGGAAAGGGCAAGAGCTTCGTGGCGGTGAAAAAGCCGAAGAGAAATGTACTGTTTTTCTTTGTTTTGTGCGTGATAAAAGATCACGAAAAGCGGCTTTTCATCATGAAGACTTAGAATATGTCCGGCATCGTTAATAGCGTCTTCAGCTGAAAATAAATCACGATAGCTGTTGGGGAATTCGCTGGCTAGACGTGTTTGTTGCTCTGTTATTTTCTGGGTAAGAGCGATGGCTTGAACCCTGTCTTCCCAACTTCGTGCAATCGAACGTACATGTTGTTCAAGTGTGGAGCGCTCATGAAGGGGAACAGTTTCGTTTCCTTTGCGATGGATGATATAATAGACACGTATAAGGGGGCTTTCCAAAAATAGCGGATAAGATTCAAAAAAGTCACCTTTATAAAGCTCAACAAAATGTTCGCCAACTTTTTCACGCAGGCTGCTGCTATATTGGTCACGCGGTACGTAGACAAGGATAGAAACAAAGCGTCCAAAAGAATCAGTGTGGGCAAGAACTCGTAAACGTGGGCGCTCATCTAATTGTAGAATAAGCTTAGTGTTTTCTGTCAATGTATCAACATCAGAGCGAAACATTTCATCTCTTGGATAGGTTTCTAAAGCACTGATGAGTGCTTTACCTGAATAATCGGCGTGATTGTGTCCAAGACGTTGAATAATAGTTCGGGCTTTTTCTTTTAAGAAAGGAATTTGCAAAATAGAACGTGTATAAGCTGAGGAGGTAAAAAGCCCTACAATGCGTAATTCTCCACAGAGTTGGTTTTCTTTATCAAAGATTTTAAGACCAATATAATCGAGCCAAACAGAACGGTGAATTTTGGAGCGGCTGTTCGCTTTTGTCACGATAAACAGATTATCGCTTTCCATGAAGGATAAAACTTCTTGAGGAGGTTCTTTCATGCTTTTATCGTCAACAATATGAATAGAAGCATCCGTGAGTATACCAAGCTCAATATTACTCGCTGTAAAGGATTTTAGGGGTTTTTGGTCTTTGATGAAGTTGTAAGTGCGCATACCAAGGAAAATGAAATTATCATCCATTAGCCAGTGAAGAAATTCAATAGCTTTTTCGCCTTCTTGTTTGTAGTGTGGGGGAAGACTTATTTGGTAGGCATGAATCTGCTTTTCAACTTCTTCAAGCATAGGTTTCCAGTCTTGTACAGCAGCATTAACCTGTTCAAGAACTAAGGTGAGTTCATTTTCAAGTTTTTGTATTTGCTGTTTGTTTAATGACTCGATGTGAATTTGCATCAGACTGATGCGTTTTCCAGAAGCACAATCAATAATGGGGTGTGCAATCAAATAGATATGGTTTTTGTGTTGATTAAAAACATTTAAAATAGAATCGAGAAGGAAGGGTTTGTTATCATTGACAAGCGTGATAACGGTTATAGGTCTGTTACTACGGGTTAAATTTTGCTCAAAGCAGATGGTATTTTTTCCCGTCTGATGGAGATTAAAAGCTTTTACCGCGATGGCTGTGGCTTTTTGAAGTTCTTCATTTTCGTAATAAGCAATATCTTCTTTATCGGTTTGGGCAAAAAGGATTTGTTCTATTTTATCTTGGGTGTTTTTTGTCTCTGTTTTTTTTTGTTGCAACACATTCACTCTCCCTTTTTGCTCTTAAGGGGTCTTTATTAAAAGCAGACCATTATATTTTTTATATACTGTAACACCTTCTTTCTAAAGAAAATAGCTCTTTATTTGGAAAGAATGAGTTTGTTTTTGCTATTTTTTAGTAATATTTTGTACTTTAAAGAAATATTTTGCTTCAAGGAAAGGGCACTTTTAGTATTTTTGTATGTTAATAGTTTGTTTTTTTAAATATACAAAATAAAAGTAAAAAAATAAGCAAAAGTAAAGAGAGAATGGCGCATTTACCAGAAAGACTTTTAAGTGGTTACCAAAACTTTATAAACAATCATTTTTTATATAAAATAGCAGATTATCAGCAATTGGCGATTGAGGGGCAGAAACCTGAAGTTTTGGTCATTGCTTGTTGTGATTCGCGTGCAGTACCAGAAATGATTTTTGATGCTAAGCCAGGGGAAATTTTCACCCTGCGCAACGTGGCGAATGTGGTTCCTCCTTTTTCTCCTGATGACCAATATCACGCAACATCAGCAGCTCTTGAATATGCTGTGCAATTGCTTGAGGTGAGACATATTGTCGTTTTTGGTCATGCCCATTGTGGAGGCATTCGTACTGCTCTTAATGAGACATATAAATCTTTATTATCAAATGATTTTATCGGTCAATGGATAAGTCTCTTAGCACCAGCAGCAGAAATCGTTTTGAATAATAAGTCGTTGTCTTGGCCAGAAAAACAGACGGCATTAGAGCAGCTTTCTATTCGCCATTCGTTGAGAAATTTAGAGACGTTTCCGTGGATAAAGCTTCGCAAAGATCAAGGTTTTTTGACATTGCATGGGGTTTGGTTTGATATCTCTAGCGGAAAATTATGGAGCATGGAACAGGAAACAGGTTGTTTTATGCGTGTTGAAGTTGAAAGTTTTGAAGTATAGTATTTGTTGTTTTTATTTCTTCGTATAAAAAGATATTTTATGATAAAACTTGACAAAGCTGGGGTTTTATTGTTTGAAGGAGCAAGCTTTCAGTGACAAAATTAACTTGGAGCCACCGACTGAGACCCCAGTTTAAGGGTATAAAGAGATCTCAGAGGTCAACATCCGACGGCGCGATGCGTTCTCGGATGCTATTTTGGTTTGTTTGTTATGCAACAATGAGGTAAATGATGTTTGAATCCTTGCAAGAGCGACTTGGTTCTATCCTGTCTCATTTGACGGGACGTGGCGCTTTATCGGATCAGGATGTTGTAGAGGCGCTGCGTGAAATTCGTCGCGCTTTATTGGAAGCTGATGTTGCTCTTGATGTTGTGCGCTCTTTTACCGATAGAGTTCGGGAAAAAGCTGTTGGGGCCGAAATCGTTAAATCAATTAAACCAGGCCAAATGGTGGTTAAAATTGTTCATGATGAATTGGTTCATATTCTTGGAAATGAAAGCGTTCTGAGTGATTTAAATGCACCAGCTCCAGTTGTTATCATGATGACTGGTTTGCAAGGTTCTGGAAAAACAACTACAACAGCAAAGCTTGCAAAACGTTTTACTGATAAGCACAATAAAAAAGTTCTCATGGCGTCATTAGATACACGCCGTCCCGCTGCACAGGAGCAATTGCGCCAATTGGGAGAACAGGCAAAACTTGCAAGCTTGCCTATTATTGCGGGTCAGCTGCCTGTTGATATTGCATCACGTGCCGTACAGGCTGCTAAATTGGGTGGTTATGACGTGCTTCTTCTTGACACAGCAGGACGTAATCATATTGATGAAGCTTTGATGCTCGAATTGGCTGAAATTAAAGCATGTTCCCTTCCTCATGAGATTATGTTGGTGGCTGATAGTTTGACGGGGCAAGATGCCGTTCATCTTGCTCGTTCTTTTGATGAGCGTGTAGGGATTACGGGGATTATTTTAACACGGATGGATAGTGATGGGCGTGGTGGCGCTGCTCTTTCTATGCGTGCTGTTACAGGTAAACCAATTAAAGCAATTGGAACTGGTGAAAAAATAGATGCTTTAGAAGAATTTCATCCCAGTCGTATTGCTGATCGTATTCTCGGAATGGGGGATATTGTTTCTTTGGTTGAAAAAGCTGCTGAAACAATGGATCACGAGAAAGCTGCTGCTTTTGCAAAAAAAATGCAAGCTGGAAAATTTGATCTGAATGATCTTGCAGAACAGTTGCAGAAAATGAAAAAACTGGGTGGAATGGGCGGTATTATGGGCATGTTGCCAGGAATGGGGAAGGTCAAAGAGCAGATTGCGGCTGCGGGGTTTGATGATCGTTTGTTTGATCGTCAATTGGCCATTATTTCATCTATGACACCCAAAGAGCGGGCGAATCCAGAGCTTTTAAAACATAGCCGCAAACAACGAATTGCTAAGGGGTCTGGTACGACAGCGGCTGATATTAATAAACTTTTGAAGATGTATCGCCAAATGGCTGATATGATGAAAGCCATGGGTGGTAAAGGAAAAAGTGGTTTTATGGGAAAAATGTTGGGAGGCCTTGGTTCCAAAATGGGTTTGGGTGGTATGGGAAACTTGGGAGGGGATTCTCCAGCTATGCCGGATTTGTCGGGATTGGATCCAAAGCAATTCTCAATGCTTCAAAAGCAAATTGAAAATGGTAATGGAGGGAAGCTCTTGCCCGGACTTCCTAAGCGTGGACCTACATTTCCTGGTCTTTCCAATGGCATTGTCGATGGGGGAAATTTTCCTCAGCATCCTAAGAAAAAATAAGATGTAAAGAGGGAAAGGAATATAATGCAGGAAACAGTATTAAACGAATTGGCACATTTACGAGCATCCATTGATAATTTTGATGCAACCTTGATTCATATCTTAGCAGAGCGGTTTCGTTGTACGAAAGCTGTTGGGCGCTTAAAAGCGCGTTATGATTTGCCTAAAGTAGATCCTCTGCGTGAGCAATATCAGGTAGCGCGTTTGCGGCAATTGGCTATGGATAGTGATCTTGATCCTGATTTTGCTGAAAGATTTTTAAAATTTATTATTAAAGAAGTTGTGAGTCATCATGAAGTTATTGCTGAAGAGCAAAAAATAAAAAAAGTCAATTTAAACGAAAGCCAGAGCTGACAATAGGAGATAAAATATGGCATTGAAAATTCGTTTGTCCCGTGGAGGTTCAAAAAAACGTCCTTACTATCATATCGTCGTTGCAGATGTTCGTAGTCCGCGCGATGGGCGGTTTCTTGAACGTGTTGGTGCATGGGATCCAATGTTGCCTAAAGATGGACCGAGGGTGAAACTTAATGAAGAACGTATCCAATATTGGCTTGGGCAAGGGGCTCAACCAACAGATCGCGTTTTACGGTTTTTAGATGCAGCTGGCTTGAAAAAGCGTCCAACTCGTAATAATCCACATAAAGGTGAACCGGGTAAAAAAGCACAAGAACGTATAGCAGCAGCAAAGCAAGCAGCGGCAGCGGCTGAAGCAGAATCTGCTTCAGCATAAGAAGCATGGTTGTTTAATCAATGTGTTTTAAAAGCTTTAGAAAAATAAATATTATCCGTTTTTGTCTATCAAAAACGGATTTTCATTAAAAAGCTGCTTGTTTAAATTGCGCCGTTTTTTTTTAAATCAATGGTTTTAAAAATCAATGGCGCGGCCTTTAATTTCCCAGTCTCCATAGCGGGAAGGGTCTTTGCCGCCGCGTCCGCCGTTTTCTAAAGGTTGTTCCTTTTTTGCTGCGCGTTTTCGTCTTTCTTCAGCTTCTTTAAGGGCGCGTTGTGCTGCGGGAGAAAGAGATTGCTGTTTAACGACAGTTGCATTTTTTTTGCTTGTTTTCTCATCTTTTTTATTCATTTTACACCTATTCCATTGAAGAAGCAGAAAGAAAACACCATCATATAGTATTGATTGACTTTTATCATGGAGTTTTTTGAGTAATGAATATAATGCGTACAGCTATGCTTTTGGCTTTTTTAACTGCTCTCTTTATGGGAGTTGGTTATCTTGTTGGAGGGGGCGGTGGCATGGTCATTGCTCTTTTGATGGCAAGTGGTTTAAACTTTTTTTCTTATTGGAATTCAGATAAAATCGTTTTACGCATGTACGGGGCGCGTGAAGTTGATCAGCATTCAGCACCAGTTTATTATAAGATTGTAAGCGATTTAGCTAAAAAAGCTTCTCTTCCTCAACCAAAGGTTTATGTTATTGAGAATGCACAGCCAAATGCTTTTGCGACGGGACGTAATCCGCAAAATGCAGCTGTTGCTGCAAGTACTGGGTTGTTAGAGCGGTTAAGCGCTGAGGAAATTGCCGGCGTTATGGCGCATGAGCTCGCACATATTGAGCATCGTGATACGTTAACAATGACTCTAACCGCAACGATTGCAGGGGCAATTTCGATGCTTGGTAATTTTGCTTTCTTTATGGGAGGACAGCGTAATTCTTCAGAAGATTCTCATGGCGCTGGGGCAATTGGAGGATTTATTGCATTGCTCGTGGCGCCTTTTGCAGCGATGCTGGTGCAAATGGCGATTAGCCGTACACGGGAATATGCTGCGGATCGTAGAGGGGCTGAAATATGTGGTAATCCTTTATGGTTGGCTTCGGCATTGCGTAAGATTGCTGATGGAGGACGTGGGGTATATAATGAAGAAGCAGAGCATAATCCAGCAACCGCGCATCTGTTTATTATTAATCCTTTGAGCGGTGAGGGAGCGGATAGTCTTTTTTCGACACATCCAGCAACTGCAAATCGTATCGCTGCTCTTTATCAGCAAGCAGAAGAGATGAAAGGGGCTCTTGCCAAAAGTGTGGGATGGAATAAAGAAGACGCTATACATGAAAAAAGCAGCGGGATGAACTATGGAGATTTTCATAGTGGTCAGGCTCATGCATTAGGTGAGCAAGAAAACAGTTCTTTTCAGCGTGTTACAAAACGTCCTTCTTGGCTTCGTTATGAAAATTCAAAAAGATCTCGTTCATAGAATTATTGAGAGAGCTCTTGAGAAAACTGTGATATAAAGGTGGTGTTTTGAAACACAAAAAAGCGGGGCATGTGTCTGAAAAAAATGTTCCAGGATTAGCTGTTCGACAGGTGTGTGTGCGTCTTTTGGGGGCGGTAGTTGATAAGTACACGCCTCTGTCTGGTTTGACGGATAATGAACACGGACATCCACAATATTTGAAGCTTTCACAACGAGATCGTTTGTTATGTCGGGCTATTTTAACAGCTTCATTGCGTCATCGAGGGCAGATTATGGCGGCTCTCTCACGCTTTTTGGCGCGTCCTTTGCCTTCACAAGCACTTTCACTTCAGCATCTTTTGCATATCAGTGTTGCACAAATTCTTTATCTTGATATTCCCGATCATGCGGCTATTGATTTAGCTGTGCGTGTGGCGAAACTTGATCCTCGAATGCGCCGTTTTTCAGGGGTGGTGAATGCTCTTTTGCGCAATGTTGCACGTGAGGCAGAGCCTTTACGCCAACAAGTTCCTACCATTGAAGGTGTGCCAGCGTGGTTTGGACAGCTTTTAATATCAGCTTATGGAACAGAAAAGGCACATCAGATTATCGCAATTCAAAGTGTGGAACCTCCTTTCGATTTGACAGTGAAATCTGATAGTGGTGGATGGGCTGAAAGGCTTGGCGGTGTGGTATTGCCCAATGGTTCTGTTCGATTGAAGCGTCTGGAGTGTTCTGTTTCTGATTTACCAGGCTATCGTGAAGGGTCTTGGTGGGTCCAAGATTTTGCAGCAGCTTTGCCTGCTTGTTTACTTGGGAGTATTGAGGGTAAACGCGTTGCTGATCTTTGTGCGAGCCCTGGAGGAAAAACAGCACAATTGGCTTTGCAAGGGGCTGAGGTGACTGCAATTGAGCTTTCTGCTAACCGCATAAAGCGTTTAAAAGAAAATATGGAACGGCTTCATTTTTCAGTTCATATTTGGCAGGGCGATGTGAAAAATTTCCATTCAACACAGCTTTTTGATGCGGTTCTTCTTGATGCTCCTTGTTCTTCTACAGGAACAATCCGTCGTCATCCAGATATTTTATGGACGAAATCGAGGGAAGATATCGTCAAGTTAGCGGCGTTGCAATATGATTTGCTTGTCGCAGCAATTTCTTTGGTGAAGGAGGGGGGGCGGATTGTTTTTTCCAATTGTTCATTGGCAAGAGAAGAAGGTGAAGATCTTATTGAGAAAATTTTATCGATACGCAATGACATTGTTTTAGACCCTATTTATCCAGAGGAAATGGGAGCACTGGAACATTTGCTTTGTGGGGGGATGTTACGGACAACGCCTGCGGATTTTTGTCATAAAAATTTTGATGCTGAGAAAACCGTATTTTTAGGAATGGATGGTTTTTTCGCTGCGCGCTTACGAAAAATTGCTTAATTAACGCTTCATTTACAAA
The DNA here is from genome assembly GCF_042195415.1 of Bartonella sp. CE47NXGY. Classification (NCBI taxonomy): domain Bacteria; kingdom Pseudomonadati; phylum Pseudomonadota; class Alphaproteobacteria; order Hyphomicrobiales; family Bartonellaceae; genus Bartonella; species Bartonella sp. CE47NXGY. The sequence goes on from NZ_JBHIOI010000009.1 coordinate 39,104, forward strand.
AATGGTCGAAATTGTATTTGATTCAGCATAAATGGAGATGAAATTTTGGCGGTTGCGGTAAAAGCTCCTCAGGTAAAAGTGGCAGCCTGTATCGATACGATACAGAATGTTATGCGGCGTTTATGGGTTGGACCATTGTTTCGTTGGCGATTTTCAGGGTTTCGTCCTCATAAAATTTTAGCGCATCCCATGGATTTGCATGTAGCTGATCCGATGATGGCGCATGAATTTTATCATGGTCGTTTTGCTTTTGCTGGTCACATTGTTCATTCTGGTGCTGTTTCGCCGTTTTCATTGGTTCCACCAACGCTAGAATGGGAAGCGGCTCTACATGATTTTCATTGGTTGCGCCATATGGAGGCAGCAGGAAGTGATTTAGCTTCTGCACATGCACGCTCTCTTTTAGAAGACTGGTTTGACCATGCTGGTAAGAAGGTAAAAGGGCTTGCTTGGAGTGATCCTGTTGTGGCGCGGCGCTTGATTTCATGGATTTGTCATTCGAAAATGTTGTTAGAAGGGGCAAGTGAACGGTTTGAAAAACGCTTTTTACGTGCACTTGGTTTGCAATTTCGTTATTTGCGCGTAACAGTTTGTAGTATGGAGCACAATGATCAACGTTTACAAGCAGCAGTGGCTTTGACATTCGCATCTCTTGCTTTGCCTGTTTCAGCGGCAGTGAAAAAAAAGGTACAAACCACACTTATAGAGGAGCTTTCCCGTCAAATCCTAGTTGATGGTGGGCATATTTCCCGTAGTCCTGTTATTTTGCTGAATTTGTTATCGGATTTATTGTCGTTACGGCATCTTTTTATGCGTAGCAATGAAACAGCACCCCGTATTTTGATTGATTCTGTTGAGCGTATGTTGCCAGCTTTACGATTCTTTATCCATGAGGATCAAACGTTGGCCCATTTTAATGGGGTTGGTCCCCTTGTATCGGAACGGTTATCATCACTTTTGGAGCTTGATGAAACAGGAGGTCATCCTTTTAGTTATGCCCGTTATTCAGGATTTCAGCGCTTAAAAGCCAATCAAACAACAGTGCTTGCAGATACAGGAAAGTTTCCACCTCGCTCTGTAGCACAGCAGGCTTGTTCGGGGTGTTTGTCTTTTGAAATGTCTTCACAAGGGCACCGTTTTATTATCAATGCCGGTGTTAATCCTGATGGGCGGGAAGAGTATCGACATTTAGGGCGTGTTACTGCAGCACATTCAACAGCTACGCTTAATGATTGTTCAGTGGGTGCTTTTTATCATAAAAAGAAAAATGGCGCGCCATTTTTGTTTGATGGACCAACAGATGTTCAAGTGTGCCGTATAGAGGATTCAGAGAAGACAGGTTTTATTGCGAGTCATAATGGTTATGTGCGACCCTTTAATCTTATTCATGAGCGTGGTCTTATTTTGGCGACAAATGGAGATACGATCGAAGGTTTTGATCGCTTTTTTATGCCAAATAAAGGGAGAAAGAGACACAAGAGTGTGCAAAATGAACAAAATTATGTTGCTGTTCGGTTTCATCTTCATCCACAAGTTGAAGTTAACTATGATGGCAAACGTGTGTGTTTAGCCGTAAAGAACGAGAACGTGAAGAGTGAACAAATATGGTATTTTATATCGCCTGACGCAGATATTTGTCTTGAAGATTCGATTGATTTTGCAGAATTAACAGGTCCACAACGGACACAACAGATTGTTTTATATTTTCGTCCTGCATTTCAGGAAAAAGTTCGTTGGCGTTTTATCCGTAAAGCGTTTAATAAAAAATTAGAACATTGTTCCAACCCATAGTATATTGCGTTTTATTTTGCGTGTCGCAAAACATTATTGTTTATTGTGGTAATATTCTCAAAATTTGAAGATCATATCAATTTTATACATGAAGAGTTTTGTTAGAGTATGGGTTGGATGTTTTTAGGCAAGGTTTGCTCATAGAATCTCATGAGGTGATGCTAAAAGGGATTGGCTCCAGAAAAAAGGTTTTTTGAAAGACCATTGTTGACAGATGAGTACTAGTTAAGGATTTTGATCCTTTAAAGATATGGAGAGAAAATTAAGCCGTTGCTTATCTTCTATAAGTTTTTAAGTGTGCTGTTGGGATCAATATTTCTCTCTGAGAGAGTTGCATTAATAGGATTACGCTCTTCACGAAAAACAGAGCGCTATTGTATTGTATATTCACGGACTTATTTTAAAGAAAAATCCCTTAATGCTTCCAAGCCTATTTTGCGACGATGCCCGTGATGGGTATAACGGTAAATCCATTAAGCACCCCCCATCTTTATGCTTATGAAGGAGCAGTTCGGCACTATCACACTATTTATCAGTGCCCAATGTTTGTAACAGTTCTTGGCACTAGAGATGGTTCATAAGAGGCATTTTTAGCCTTTTCTTAATAGCTTTTATCCATACAGCTCTCCCCGCTTGTAACGTGCAGGCGAATGGTTTTTGTTGATTCAACATACACAGATTTGAAATGAGAGAATCTTACGGTATTCGGGGTTCTAATTTAAATGAATAACGCTAAATTATTATTACAAATCAAATGTTGTACATCACAGAAGCATTGAAAATTCGAGAAACAATACATAACAATGGCCGAGAAAAATAACTCTTCTGCTCTTTGTTATTATACTAAAAATGAAGTTATAATAACAAACCACAAAATGCGCGCTTTTTCATAGCAAAGCATTCTCTCAAATATCTCAAACAACTTTCATAAAGATCTACGCGAATAACGTCGTGCAATTGAATCAATATCACCTCGACAAATTCCAAGATCGTTGAGTTCATATGTTGAAAGACGACTTAACGCATTAACGGTTCGACGATAACGGCGCCAATTACTATAAAAACGTAGAATATTCATATCCCCTACTCAAACTTTTCATTACACTCTTTAGTTTAAGAATAGAGTATATTACTAAAAAGAGTTGTGTTATAATATCATAGCAGGTATGCATCTACATACAAGATAATGTCCCTTTAACATTTTCCTCATGCGAAAGGGTAACCATTAAAAATATCAACAAGAACATCTTATCCCTAACCAATGGCTAAATTATGTGCATTGGCTAAATTATGTGCATTTTCTGCGGTGATAAACTTCTTCACGTGTAGCTTCTTTGGATTGAATAACTGCTTCCATTTCAACAGTTATCAATAGTCATACGATAATTATGAAAAATTCCTTGAAACATTTGTCTCATACGAAAAGAAAAGCAGCAAAATTATTAATGGCGGAAGTGACGTGTTCCTGTAAAAACCATCGCTAACCCCTGTGCATCCGCTGCGGCGATAATTTCTTCATCACGCATGGAGCCTCCTGGTTGAATAACTGCTGTTGCTCCTGCTTCAGCTGCTGCTAATAAACCATCAGCAAAAGGAAAAAATGCATCTGATGCAACAACAGATCCTTTTGTGAGAGTTTCTGTTAAGCCTGCTCTTTGCGCACTTTCTGCTGCTTTACTTGCAGCAATTTTTGCTGAATCGATGCGGCTCATTTGTCCGGCTCCAATTCCAACTGTTGCGCTATTTTTCGCGTACACAATAGCATTTGATTTAACGTGCTTTGCTACACGAAAAGCAAATTGAAGATCACGCATTTCATCTTGAGTTGGTGCCCGCTTTGTCACTACTTGCAATTTAAGATCATCGACTACCACGTTATCACGTGATTGTACTAAAATGCCTCCTGCAAGTGTTTTCGCAAGAAGTCCTCCACAGCGTGGATCAGGAACTCCACCTGTAATGAGCAAACGAAGATTTTTTTTCTTGGCAATAATTTCACGTGCCGCCATTGTGGCATCAGGAGCAATAATCACTTCTGTGAAAATTTTAACAATTTCTTCAGCACATTCCTCATCAAGGGTTTGATTTAAAGCAACAATTCCACCAAATGCCGATACATTATCACACATAAGAGCTTTCAAATAAGCGTCTTTCAAATTTTCTCCTTCCGCAACACCACAAGGATTGGCATGTTTAATAAGAGCGACAGCAGCGGTTTTTTGCGGATCAAATTCTGCCACAAGTTCAAAGGCTGCATCTGTATCATTCAGATTGTTATAAGAAAGCGCTTTGCCTTGTAAAAGTTTTGCTGTTGCAATACCAAAACGTTTTTCATTATTGCGATAAAATGCTGCCTGTTGATGTGGATTTTCCCCATAGCGCATAACACTTTCAAGATGACCGGAAAAACTCTGCCATGATGGAGTTTCAATTTTTAAATCCCGTGCAAACCACGATGCTATTGCCGTATCATAGGCAGCGGTGTGTGCATAAGCGCGCATTGCTAGCTGATGACGCATAGATAAGCTTAAACATCCATTATGCTGCTTTAATTCAGCTAGAATCGAATCATAATCTTTTATCGCTGTTACAACACCGGTATAAGCATAATTTTTTGCCGCAGCGCGAATCATCGCCGGTCCACCGATATCAATATTTTCAAGAGTCGTTTGCCCATCAGCTCCCGAAAGGATCGTCTCTTCAAAAGGGTAAAGATTCACCACCAAAAGATCAATTCCATAAATGCTGTTCTTTTCCATAGCTTCCCTATGGCTAGGATCTTCTCTTACTCCTAACAAAGCACCATGAATCAAAGGATGGAGTGTTTTTACACGCCCATCCATTATCTCAGGAAATCCAGTAACTTCAGCAACATCTTTTACGGGTAAACCAGCTGCTATGAGGGTTTTTGCTGTTCCTCCTGTTGAAATTAATTCAACATTGTAAGTAGCATGAAGGGCTTGTGCAAAAGCAACCACACCCGTTTTATCAGACACAGAAAAGAGAACACGACGAACCCGATGAAGATCAGGTATGGGAAAATTTTTGGCAACAACACCCATAACAGAAGCCTTAAAAATGAAAGAGTTAAAATTCTAGTAAAACACGCTTATACGTTTATAGCATAAGCCTTTAGCAAAATACACTGAAAGGATAAACTGTCTTTTTAGAATATAGGATGATTCACCTTTTTCTATTATCCTGTAAAAACCTCTCATTTGAGGTGTGGTGATAGGTATAAAAGTCTCATTGAGACATTAAATATTTTTTTGTTGCTTATAACTCAATATCTCATCTTCATAGCAGTTTTGAAACAAAAAATGCATCCGTATGTTCTCTGCTATATTAGCCTTTATACTAGATGAAGGCGAAAGTATTGCGTATATCAATTGGAGTAATCTCTGAAATGGGAAATAATCTAATGAAGCAAGAATATAAAATTATAAAGGCAAAAATGAGTGCTCATCTTTCCTATCATTTTTAAATTTAACTTTATATTTTTCAAAAGCGTTTATGACAATGTTTTTTAAGAGTGAATTTTTTATAGAGTGGAGATAATGCATTGCTTCACATTTTTGGGCATTACATTTTTAATGAATAAACCCTCGTTTTATGATGATTTTTTAAAGAGTGTCGCGTAAATCTTTTGTGGATGGTATAAAGATCTATTGTATGCCTATGATCTTTATTTAACAAAGGCGCAAGTTGGTAGATTTTATTCTCTTTATCTGTTTTCAAGATTCTAAAAATTTTTGTTACTTGAGATGGAAGAGGTATTTTTTTAGTTTTTTTGCCGTAGCAGAAAAAGAAAACCTCCTAACACACCAGCAGCTAAAATAAACCACGTGATTGCATAAACGAGATGATTATTTCGAAAATGGATAATCGTAAGACCAACGACGGGAAGTTTTGCTTGTGGAGATGTTTTTCTGGCATCAATGAAATAAGGGGCAACAGTGGACAAACCAAGTTTTTGTGCCATAGCGGGGAGATCGCGCGTATACCATAAATTTTTGTCAGGATTATTTTTACGCGGGAAAAATCCATTTTTTTCACTCATGCGTAATAAACCTATAATCGTTGTTTGTTCTGTGTCCGTGGTAGAATTTTGCTGAGATAAGGCATTTGTATGCGATTGCTCTGTGTTTTGAAAATTGTTACGTTCATCCATAGGGATAAAGCCACGGTTGATAAAGATCAGTATATTATCAGCAGTTTGTAAGGGAGTCAAAACCCAATAGCCTGTAGTATTTTGAGCGGCAGCAGTGACTAAAATATTTTTATCTGTTAAAAATTTTCCTGTGATAATAACAGGTTGATATTCATATTTTTCAAAAGTAACATCTGACCATTGATTTTTTGGAGGGGCTTTTATGGGGGGTAAATGAATGCGCTGATTGGTACTGGTGATAAGATTTGTTTTCCAGTTTAACCGTTGTACTTGCCATATACCTAATGCACTGAAGAGAAGAAAAAAACAAATACATAAAGTTCCAAATAAAAAAGAAGAAAAACGGCAAGAATTTCCCTGAAGCTTTGTCATGGGGGGGTCTTTTTTGCTCATGATTTGTGCTTCCTTTCGGGACAATAGGCTTTTATTCTAACATGGTATATATTAAAAGAAACATTTTGTACGCTTTTTGGCAGAATTTGCACGCCTTATTGAGGAAAAAGATGAAAAATGAGCCAACAAGAGATGAAAAAGGTTTTATAAAAGACTTGACCTTTTGTTGTCGACCCCCTATTAGAAAGAAACTTCCCAATGATGCCCGTTCAAGGTTGCATTGCGCGTGTTTTGCGTTCATTGTGTCTTTTGGGTATGGGGATTTGAAAGTTTCTTAGAGTTTAAGGGTGAAGTTTATGTCTCGTGCATGTGAATTGACAGGGAAGACGGTTCTGTATGGTAATAATGTTAGCCATGCGAATAATAAGACTCGGCGTCGTTTTTTACCAAATCTTTGCAATGTGACATTGATTTCAGAGGTGTTACAGCAAAGTTATCGCTTGCGTATTTCAGCAAATGCATTGCGTTCTGTTGAGCACCGCGGTGGTCTTGATGGTTTTTTGATTAAAGCAGACGATAAAGAGTTGTCGCAACGTGCGCGTTTGCTAAAACGCCAAATCATTAAGAAAAAAGCTGAGCAAGAAGGTGAGCAAAAGGCTGAACAGGCAGCATAATTGTTAGCGCCATTCTTTTTGGTTTATTAATGCTTTGATTTCGGTTTTCTGTTCTAGAAGTTAAGTTTTTTGCAGGTTGATCGTTTCATTTTATTGGTTCCATATCCCAGGTTAAAAAAATGTCTTCAAGCGGTCTTTTATTAGAACAGCAAAAGAAAAGGTATGTTGTTTTTTCTATTTTTGCAATGTGCCTTGCTGTCACGGCTTCTAATATTTTAGTTCAATATCCTGTCTATTGGTTTGATTTGAATGAGCTGTTGACTTACGGGGCTTTTACCTATCCATTTGCTTTTCTAATCAATGATTTGACCAATCGTTTTTATGGTCCATCTGCTGCGCGGCGTGTGGTTTATGCTGGTTTTTTTACGGGTGTCTTTGTTTCTTGGATATTGGCGACACCACGGCTTGCACTTGCTTCTAGTTTTGCATTTTTATTTGGGCAACTCCTTGATATTGTGGTTTTTACTCCTTTGCGACGTAAAACATGGTGGAAAGCACCTTTAGCAGCAGCGTTGATTGGTTCGGCTTTGGATACAGTGCTGTTTTTTGCTCTTGCTTTTTCTAGCTCGTTTGCTGTTTTTGATAAGATAACAGGGTATGCAGATAGTTCACTGGTGGAGAGTACTGTTTTGGGAGGAGTAGGCATGCCAGTTTGGCTCTCGCTTGCTTTTGGTGATTTTTCGGTAAAAATTATTATGAGTCTGTTGATGTTGATTCCTTATGGGACAATTCTTAACATCGTAAAGCTTCCTCTTTATCAATGTCATTCAAAAGATGATTCCTCTTTTGTTTGTCACAAATAAGGATTTTTGTCTTTTTGTTTTCCTGAAGCCAAGAAAATTGTACGCTATGCTTGGTGTGACACGTTAGTTATAATGGATACTTTATCATTTACCAACTTAAGTAAGAACTCCAACACAAAACGCTTTTTTATTTCAAAATTCTCTTGTGAGGAAAAGATAAAGTCATTTGTTTGAGAAGGGGCTAAATATGCTTTTACAAATGATTCAATGTGACAGAAATTGCAACTGATGTTTATTAATAGATTGATTTAAAATGATAACTTATATTTTTCATTTGAGTGAAAGAGCCCAATATCATAAAATTTTACGCGTTTTAAATACTCTTATATTGAGTTAATAAAAATCATTTGCTTGCCTATGTTATAAGAGGAATTGGCGTGCGGACAACGTCATTTGAGAAAGAAATACTTCTTATGAAGAGCTTTAATGCAATAAAAGTGCAATATTAGGCGCTGAAAGTATATTGATTTATCTTAAAAACATTGGAAACTTGAAAGTAGGATTCTGCTTTTGGCTTGTAGCTTGTAAAGTAAAGGATGATTCTGGATTTTGCATTATGCCATATATGGGCGCTGTTGTGAAATAAGCTTGGAAGCAAGGAAGAATGTAGGAGTGCGGATAAGATATATAATGGTGTGTTCTTTTTCGTGAATGAAGTAATATTTTTTTTCGTGTTTTTCTTATATTTTATGTGAGTAAAGATTTTTTCTTTTATCCATGAGATGGGAGCTTATGTTGATAGATCACCCGTGGTGAGTACTGTTTTGGGAAGGTTAGGGGACAGGTTGGCTTTCGCTTGCTTTAGCAATTTTTGCCGAAAAATTGCTATGAATCCATTTATGCCGATTCTTTTATAAAGAAATTCTTAGTGTTTAAAATATCCTCTTTTTTTTTCGTATAATAAATACAACTTTTATCTTTTTGTATTACTGAAGGTGAAAGTTTAGGTATTATATTTTCTGTGAGAGCAGCATTTTAGAGCTATGTCTAGTGGAGATATTTTTCTATATACGTGTATTTCAATATAATGAAATAACACAAGATCGAGACAAAAATGGGTGATTATTCAGTCTTTGAATTTGAATGGTACTCTGGGATATGGTCGTAAATGGAAAGTTCTAAGCAAAACTTTATCAGTCGCAATATAACCAGAAAGTAAAAACAAACTCATTACAATTTTTGAAGATGGTTGGAGCATTTCTTTTAGAGCTCATAATGCATCCAGTAAAGTAGAAGCTTCTTTAAAATTCGATATTCAATTTGTGGGATTATCTTCTCAGGTTGTTAGCCATCAAATTCCAATGGTTTAATGATAGAAATAATTTTTTAAATGTAATCGTTGCTGATTCAAGGCAGGTTTATTTCTTATGAATATGAGTTCTTTTATCACTAAAAAGTATTTCTAATTGTTTTGTTATGGCGTCGGCAAGTTCTTCAGCATTCATAATTGTTACAGCACGTTGGTAATAACGTGTGACGTCATGACCAATTCCAATGGCAATGAGTTCAATAGGGGAGTGTGTTTGGATTTCTTGAATCACTGCGCGTAAGTGTTTTTCTAAATAATTGCTGGAGTTGACCGATAGTGTCGAATCGTCAACAGGAGCGCCATCAGAAATGACCATGAGGATACGACGTTGTTCACGCCGTGATAAAAGGCGTTGATGAGCCCAAATTAAAGCTTCTCCGTCGATATTTTCTTTTAATAATCCTTCTTGCATCATTAAACCTAAATTGCGTCGTGCGCGACGCCATGGGGTATCAGCACTTTTATAGATGATATGGCATAAATCATTGAGGCGTCCAGGATTATGGAGTTTGTTTTGGGTAAGCCATTGTTCGCGCGATTTTCCCCCTTTCCAAGTTTTGGTGGTAAAACCTAAAATTTCAACTTTGACACCACAACGTTCAAGAGTTTGTGCCAAAATATCAGCACAACTTGCAGCAACGCTAATGGGGCGTCCGCGCATTGAGCCAGAATTATCAATGAGGAGTGAAACAACTGTGTCCCGAAATTGGGTGTTGCTTTCCATTTTAAAAGAAAGGGGTTGCATGGGGTCAATAATTAGACGTGGAAGCCGTGTTGTATCAAGATATCCTTCTTCAAGGTCAAAGTTCCAGTTGCGATTTTGTTGCGCCATCAAGCGGCGCTGGAGACGGTTTGCTAAACGTCCAACGATGTTTTGCAGATGATTGATTTGCTTATCAAGATAACGGCGTAAGTGATCTAACTCGTTTTCAGAACAAAAATCTGTTGCTTCCAAAATTTCATCAAATTGACGGGTGAAGATTTTATAATTGCCAAGTCTTTGCATTTGTTCCGAATCAGAAAAAAGGTGTTTGGGTTTGCTCGGCTTTTCTTGCCAAGGTCCATTTTTTTGCTCGCCGTCAGCTTGATCATTGTTGTTTGATTGTGTCGCTTGTGTTTTTCCATCATCTTGCACATCACTTTCTTGTTCAGTGCTGGTTTGTTCTTCACTTTGAGCGTGTTTTTTGTTTTTACTCTCTTCTTCTCTTTGGTCTTGAGGTTCACACGCATTTTTTAATTTTTTATTGTTTTCACTGTTAGAAGCTTCAGCTTGTTGCACTGTCATTTTGAGTGTAACAAGCATTTGGCGAACAATCTGTGCAAAAGCTTGTTGGTTGTAAATATGATGTGGGAGTTCATTGAGTTGTGATGCTGCTTTTTGTTCGAGTTCTTTACGCCACAATTCTAAGACAGAACCCGCTTCTCTTGGAGCTGCGCGCTTTGTTATTTTTTCACGCAATAAAAGTGCAATCGCTTCTTGGATGGGGGCTTCACTTTGGTTGCTAATTTTATGATAATGGGCTCTTTTGTATTTATCGGCGAGCATGACATCAAGATTTTTTGCAAGTCCCTCCATGGCTAAAGTACCAATTGCTTCAACACGTGTTTGTTCGAGGGCATCAAAGACAGCACGTGCTTCTGATTCTAGTGGAGAAAATTGCATGTGAATGCGGTTGTCATGCCATGCTTTGCGCAGAGCCATGGAATCACCTAGTCCGCGGGTAATAGTGATGTCTTTATTCGTTGCGTATTGAGGTAATTCTGGTAAACGCGCGCAACTTTCGCTTAAAGATGGTCGGTTATGACTAAAGGAAACTTCAAGGTTGTTTGTGCCTGCAATCGCACGCATACAGGTGGAAAGTGCTTTTTTAAAAGCTTCAGCATTAAGAGTGTTGTTGGAAGAATCTTTTGCCGGATTTTTGTTGTCGCCAATATCGGTAGCCATGAGTGACAGATTCCTTAAGGCAAAACACCATGAATGAGTGATTCGGGAAGCTCTTGTCCAAAGGCGCGTTGATAAAATTCTGCAACAGTGGCACGTTCGAGTTCATCACATTTATTGAGAAAGGTTAATCGGAAGGCAAAGCCGACATCTTGAAAAATTGTTGTATTTTCTGCCCAAGTAATGACGGTACGTGGACTCATGACAGTTGAAAGATCTCCATTGATAAAAGATTGGCGTACCATATCAGCAACATGAACCATTTGTGAAATTGTCTTTTTTCCCTCAGCCGTTTGAAAAGATTTGACCTTTGAACAAATGATATTAACCTCTTTATCATGGGGTAAATAATTGAGTATCGTAACAATAGACCAGCGGTCCATTTGAGCTTGATTGATCTGTTGGGTACCATGATAGAGACCGGTTGTATCACCAAGACCAATGGTGTTTGCCGTTGCAAAAAGACGAAATGCTGGGTGTGGAGAGATGACACGGCTTTGATCAAGTAAGCTTAGTTTTCCAGAGGTTTCAAGAACGCGTTGGATGACAAACATAACATCGGGACGCCCCGCATCATATTCGTCGAAAACAAGAGCAATATTATTTTGATAAGCCCATGGCAAAATGCCCTCTTTAAATTCAGTGATTTGTAAGCCATCTTTTAAAACGATAGCATCTTTTCCTACAAGATCGATACGACTTACATGACTATCGAGATTAATGCGAAGACAAGGCCAGTTAAGACGTGCAGCAACTTGTTCAATATGCGTTGATTTCCCTGTACCGTGATAGCCAGAAACCATTACACGGCGGTTAAAGGTAAAACCTGCGAGAATCGCTAAAGTTGTTTGCTGATCAAAAAGATAATCAGGATCGATATCAGGAACATGGGGACTTTTTGTGCTAAAAGCAGGGACTTTCAGATCTGTTTCAATATGAAATAGATCGCGAGCACAAAGTGTAATATCGGGCAAATTTTCAACGGTAAGATTTGTCATTATGTTTCTGGAAGGGAGAGGACGCTATTTATTCATTAGAAACGATACAAGAGTTAAAGTATTTATGCAATGCTCTATAATGAGAGCCTTAGATATTGAAGAAAGATTTTTTTACATATTCTATAATGTTTTGCAAAAAAAGTAACATTTTGCGCAAATAATGATGGTCTAAATGAAAATAGACTCATATAAGCGCATGTTTTCAGCACAAACCAGACTTTTTTAGCAAATTGTAAGCATGTAAAACATCACGAAAGCGCTCTTCTGAAGCACGATTACCACCATTGGAATCAGGATGGTGCTTTTTTACCAACTCTTTATATTTCATTTTGATGTCTTCTGCTGAAGCGTTTGCCTGTAGTCCCAGTGTATCAAAAGCTTTTGCTTCTAAGGGCTTTAATTTTCGTGAGAACTTATTGTTTGAATGCTGCCCAGTAAAAAGCGTGAAGGGATCGCGCATGCGATTTTGATAGGCAGCTGTTCCAGAGCGAATCTTTGCATAATTCGCGGCTGTTTTTTTCGATGTACCATTGCTCAGATCTGTAGGCCATGTCGGACGATGTCCTGTGAGAGCATCCTTTTGAAATTTTGCGATATCTTTATTGCTAAGACCAGAGAAGTAATTAAAATTTTTATTATAGGCGCGTACGTGTTCAATACAAAAATATAAATATTGTCCTTCGTGATTTCGACCTGCTGGTGCTTTATGGGACCCTGTTTTTTCACAACCTTCCCACTGACACTGTTGTGCTTCTGGCTCAGCTTTTTGTTTTTTATTTGAGCTTATGCGAATTGAATCGAATAATTTAGATGTTATTGTCATATTATTGGTTTATGCAAAATTGATTAATTTTACAAGAATTGACTTTTGAAAAATTTGTTTTCACACTTATTCTATTATGAAAAAGGTGTATCTTTGCACGTTCATTTTGTTTGAGGAATGAAAAATGTTTATAGAAACAATAATTCAGAGAAAGCTTCAGGATGCTTTTCATCCGCAAAAGCTTGAAGTGATTAACGAAAGTCATCTTCATGAGGGGCATCCTCATAATGAACATGCTTTTGATGGTAAAGGAGAAACACATTTTCGAGTGAAAATTTTATCTTCTTCTTTTTCTAATATGACACGCGTAGAAATACATCGAGCGATTTATAAAGTTTTACAAGAAGAGTTAGCTACTTGTGTTCATGCTTTGGCACTTGAGGTTGAAACACTCTAATTTTTTGATGAGACGTTTTTAGGAACGGGGATGGGCCTTTTGATAGATTTTTAACAAATGGTCTGTATCGACGTGGGTATAGATTTGTGTGGTGGAAAGACTAGCGTGCCCAAGAAGTTCTTGAATCGTGCGCAAATCTCCCCCCCGTGATAAAAGATGGGTGGCAAAAGAATGGCGCAGTGTATGAGGCGTTGCAGTTTCTGGTAAACCAAGGCTTGCACGTAAATTACGGACAGCTTTTTGAATAATGGCAGGCTGTAGGGGACCGCCTCGCGCCCCACGAAATATGGGTTGGTTATCCAATAAAGGATATGGGCAACATTTGAGATAATTTTGTACAGCTTCGTAAACAATTTTGATGAGAGGAACAAGGCGTGTTTTGCCGCCTTTTCCTGTTATAAATAAACTTGTTTTTTTAGGATCAGAAAATTGTTCTGGTGTGAGGCTTAAGGCTTCTGATATTCGCATTCCACAGCCATAAAGAAGCATGAGGACAGCAGCATTACGAGCGCTAATCCAAGGTTCATTTTCCAGTTGATTTTCTTGTTTGACTATGTGAAGTGCTGATTTTATCGCTAAAGGTTTTGGGAGCAATTTGGGGTGTTTGGGGCTTCGGATAAGTTGAGCTGCGGGAACATTGACGATTCCTTCACGTGATAAGTATTTGAAAAAAGAACGGATGCCTGCCACCCCTCGGCTTAAAGAGCGCGCACTTATATTGTTTGTACGCCGATAAGCAAGATAAGCACGCAAGTCACTGATGCGTAAATGAGCAAGATCTGTAAGGGTTGGTGTATGGCTTAAGTGTTGACAGAGAAAAGACAAAAATTGCCGCGTATCACGTTCATAGGCTTGCACTGTTTGTGCTGACATACGACGTGTTTGGGTAAGACACTCTAACCAATTTTTCCTTGCGTTTAAAATTGCATGGTCTGCTGGAATGAGAGGAATATTTTCATCTTTTCTCTTGTCGTTTTTGATGGGCATTATCTAGTTGAGAGTTTCTTTCTTTTTAGATTTTTCATCGTTAGAATGACCATTCTTGTTTTGGGGTTGCTCTTCACGATTGATAAGTTGCTTTTCACCTTTGAGAGAGAGTATTTTCACAAGATTGTGTGTTGACATCAAATGCGCAAAAATTAATCCTAAAAAGCCATTTTTATGAAGTTTGGCAAGTTGGCTTGCTGATAATTTATTCAATTTTTCTTCATCAACAACCCAAAAATGTTCCAATTGCGCTGAGAGACCTTTATCGTTTTTCACATTGATGGATTTTTGGCTTAGAAGATCCATTTCTACAAGAGCATCAATAAACTCAGAGGTTTTCTCCATAGCGATTTTAAAACTTTCAAGAAAGCGAATACGTTCTTCCATAAAAGGAGAAATAGAGCCATCGGAATTAAAAAGTTCTGTTCCTGCAACTTCATTAAACATACCGGACTGTTGATCAAAGCAGACAGAAAGTTCTTTTTCATTGCTAATTTGTGCCAAAACAAAAGGATAGCGACGGACAAAAGCTGGAACATAAGTATTGTTTTTCCAACTTTTATCAGAAGCGATATAGTCATTTTCGTCATTAGAAAGACCGACAAGAGCTGCGGATGTGTAGTGCCGTTTTTTTTGTTCATCTTCGGCGCACATAAATAAAATAGGATAGTCTAGCGCTGCTTGAAAATATTCAGTACTTGCTAAAGGAACCCAATGAGTATCCTTGGCAAAAGACATATCAGTTGGAGGAGCAAATTTTAGATTTTTATGGGAAATTTTGTTGATTGGTGTGATATCTTTGTAAAATAGCATAATATTTGCCATAAGACTTTCTCCTTTATTAATTTGTTTTTTGTTACCAAGAAAGGTCTTTTAGAAGATTGTCTCATATGGCAACAAGATTGAATAGAAAACTATAAGATTGAAGGGTTCATTTTTGAGAGATAATATTTTTGCATGAAGTATAATAAAGAAAAGCTTAAAAATAAAGTCTATCTTGCCATTATTGGTATGCCTCATGGTATAAAAGGAGATGTTTTTGTTAAAATTCTAAGTGCTGAGCCACAGCGTTTCAAGTTTTACAGCACTCTTTATGATGATATGGGGCGTTCTTATGAAATTGTAACTCTTCGCATACAAAAAAATAAGGCGATTGTACGTTTTAAAGGGGTAGAAAATCGTAATGCGGCTGAGTCTTTAAAAGGTATTCGCCTTTATGTGACGCGTGATCAATTAATTGATGATTTGATGGAGGATGAGTTTTATCAAGTCGATTTAATAGGCTTGTGTGTCCAAGATTGTGGGGGGAAAATCTTAGGTGAAGTGTGTGGTTTTTTTAATTTCGGGGCTGGTGATTTGCTTGAAATACGTTTGAATACAGGTAAAAGAGTTCTTATTCCCTTTAGTAAGGCGGCGGTACCAGAAATTTGTATGGATTCTGGTTTTCTTGTTGTTGATCCCATGGCCGCTGGTTTAATTGATGGGGGAGACAATGATAAAAAGGAAATAGCTTGAATCTAAAAATAAAGATGAAGGTAAAAAACAACAGATGAATTTCGTCAATAAAAAGTGGAATGTGTGAAAATATTAAAAATGCTCTTTTGAGCAGATATTGTAAGCACTTTATCTCGAAATAGTCCTGAATTTTTAGAGTCTTTTTTAGTGCAAGTATTTAGAAGGATCGTATTAAATATGGCGCAGATCAAGAAGACTCAGATTAACGCTATAGCGTTAAAAGTCTTGTTTGTGCTATTTTTGCTATTAAGAGTCTGTTTAAGAAAATAAGGATAAGAAATAAAATGAAATTTCAGGCGCGCGTTTTAACCCTTTATCCTGAAATGTTTCCTGGTTTTTTAGGGTATTCTTTAGCAGGGCAAGCTTTAGAGCGTGGAATTTGGTCACTGGAGACGGTACAGATTAGGGATTTTGCTTTAGACAAACACCATAGCGTTGATGATAAACCTGCTGGTGGGGGAGCTGGTATGGTAATGCGGGCGGATGTATTGGCGGCTGCTCTTGATTGCTGTCCACAGGATTCGCCAAGATTGTTGATGAGTCCACGTGGGCGTCCTTTTGACCAAGCTTACGCGCATAGCTTGGCTCGTGATACGGGTGTAACGTTAGTTTGTGGACGTTTTGAAGGGGTTGATGAGCGAGTCATAGAAGCACGAGAATTAGAAGAAGTTTCTATTGGTGATTATATTCTTTCAGGGGGTGAAACAGCTGCATTGGTTATCTTAGATGCTATTATACGTCTTCTGCCTGGAGTGATGGGGAATGCAGCTTCTGCAAGGTGTGAAAGTTTTGAAAATGACTTGCTGGAACATCCGCAATATACCCGCCCTTCTCTTTTCGAAGGGCGGGGTATTCCGCCTGTATTGCTCTCAGGTCATCACAAAGCGATCGCAGATTGGCGTCAAAGCCAAGCCGAATTGTTAACACGTCAACGTCGCCCTGATCTTTATGCGCGTTATAATAAAAATCATCAGAAAACTTGATTCATATGATAAGGTGGTGTATTGCATGGCTCTCTTTTTAGAGAGTTTTTTATAAAAGGTTTTCTGTAGTTCCAAAATTAAAATGAAGGAATGGTGTATTCGCTCCTGTGTAAGACATAGCCTAAAGAGCTCCTTATTCTTAATAAAGGCTTTTTTGGTAAGAGTTGAGCGCTCTGACTGTTCGATAAAGAACATGAAGGATAAAAGAAATGAATATTATCGCACAGCTTGAAGCTGAACAATGTGCAAAAATTGAAGAAAAGCGCCAATTTCCAGCATTTCAGCCAGGAGATACAGTCCGTGTTATGGTGCGTGTGACAGAAGGTACACGGACGCGTGTTCAGGCTTATGAAGGTGTCTGTATTGCGCGTTCAGGCGGTGGGTTGAATGAGACCTTTACAGTACGCAAGATTTCTTATGGTGAAGGGGTGGAGAGGGTATTTCCTGTTTATTCTCCTTTGATTGAAGGTGTTGAGCTGGTGCGCCGTGGTAAAGTGCGCCGTGCAAAACTCTATTATCTACGTGGCTTGAGAGGTAAAGCTGCACGTATCGCTGAAAAGAGAGATTATCGGAAAAAAGCTGAAAAGGTTGTTGAGAAAGTAGAAGCAGCATCTGTCAGCACAGATGTTGAAAAGCAAGTTTCTGAGTAAAGATTATATCGGCTAAACTTTATGCAAAAGCGGCTTTTATGCCGCTTATTTGTGTCTTTCTTGATTCGTTTTGCCTTTTAAAAGGCTTGGAGTGGACATAAAAATGTTCAATCTATCAATTTTTCCTCTTTTTATTCTTAATTATGGGTGCAGTTTAAGAGACTATTGCATATATCGTGAATACTCAAAAGGATAAGTTTAATCTGAAAAAATGTCTGTTTATATTTGGAAAAGATTTTAGACCTTTGACGTGAAGATAAAAGTGTATTAGATTAAGGCGAGTTTTGCGGATCATATCCGGAGAGTAATCGGTTTTTTTATGCGTGACCTTTAATCCGTTATTTGAGACAACCGACCTGTAATATCGGTATCTTGAGATGCCAAACAAGTAAAAACGAGAGAGTATGTTTAGTCGTTTTGCGCGAACTTTCTCGTTCATTGCGGTTGCAAAAACCAGGTCAGGATATTTTATGATAAACCAGGTCAGGATATTTTATGATAGAGACAACTAGGATAAAAGAGCGCCCTCGTTCCCCTCATATAAGTATTTATCGTTGGACAATTACTATGGCCATGTCCATTGCACACCGCATTACGGGTATGGCACTTTATGTTGGAACGGTTTTTCTTGCTGTTTGGTTAATTGCTATTGCGTGTGGCGAGGAGACATTTAGAACAGTTTACGAAATTTATAGTTCTTGGTTTGGATTGTGTATTTTGTTTCTTTATACTTTGGCAGGGGTTCATCACATGGTTGGTGGTGTTCGCCACATTGTTTGGGATCTGAAGCCTTGCCTTTTGGCAAAAGAAAAGGCAACAGTCACTGCTTGGGCGACAGTGTTTATTTCTCTTATTGTTACTTTTGCGATTTGGATTATTGGATATACCGTTGTTTAGCTGGGGGAGAAAAGAGACATGAAAAAAGATTTTCGAACGGAACTTGGAAAAGTACGGGGGCGTGGCAGTGCTCATGAAGGAACAGAGCATTTTTGGCTAGAACGTTTGACGGGGTTTATCAATCTACCACTTTTGATATTTTTTATTGTTCTTATTCTTTCGCTTGTGGGAAAGGACTATAGTATTGTGCGTGCAAGACTTGCACATCCTATTGTTGCTATTTTGATGGGATTGATGACTTTTTCGGTCCTTTATCATATGAAACTTGGTATGCAGGTAGTAATTGAAGATTATATTCCACGTGAAGGTTTTCGGATATTCTTTTTGACGTTAAATATTTTATTTTGTTTTCTCATAGGTGGTATCATTATTTTTTCTCTTTTGAAAATTGCATTAGGGGGTTAAACAAGTATGGCGGGTACAGGATCATCTCTGGGTGCTAAAGCAGGTAACGCCCCTTATCGCACTGTAGATCATAAATTTGATGTTGTTGTTGTTGGGGCAGGTGGTGCAGGATTACGTGCGACACTGGGTATGGCAGAACAAGGATTAAAGACAGCTTGTATTACGAAGGTTTTTCCAACGCGCTCACATACGGTTGCAGCACAAGGGGGAATTGCTGCATCGCTTTCAAATATGGGACCTGACAATTGGCAGTGGCATTTATATGATACCGTGAAAGGTTCTGATTGGTTGGGCGATACCGATGCAATGGAATATTTGGTGCGTAATGCTCCTGCTGCTGTGTATGAATTAGAACATTATGGCGTTCCTTTTTCGCGAACGCAAGAAGGCAAAATTTATCAGCGTCCTTTTGGTGGACATACGACACAATTTGGTGAAGGTCCGCCTGTTCAGCGTACTTGCGCAGCAGCTGACCGTACAGGCCATGCCATTTTGCATACGCTTTATGGACAAAGCTTAAAGCATAATGCGCAATTTTTTATTGAATATTTTGCACTCGATCTCATCATGACGGATGGGGTTTGTACGGGGGTTGTGGCATGGAATCTCGATGATGGTACAATACATCGTTTTTCTGCCAAAATGGTTGTTCTTGCAACCGGTGGTTATGGACGCGCTTATTTTTCTGCGACATCGGCGCATACCTGTACGGGTGATGGTGGTGGAATGATTGCACGTGCTGGATTGCCACTTCAGGATATGGAGTTTGTGCAATTCCATCCGACAGGGATTTACGGTTCTGGCTGCTTAATTACAGAAGGAGCTCGTGGTGAAGGAGGCTATTTAATCAATTCTGAAGGTGAACGCTTTATGGAGCGTTATGCACCTTCCTTTAAGGATTTGGCTTCACGTGACTTGGTTTCGCGTTGTATCACACTTGAAATTCGTGAAGGGCGTGGCGTTGGACCTAAGAAGGATCATATTCATTTGGTTCTCAATCATATTGATCCTGCAATCTTGCATGAGCGTTTACCAGGGATTTCAGAATCAGCACGGATATTTGCAGGGGTGGATGTAACAAAAGAGCCTATCCCCATCTTGCCAACGGTTCATTATAATATGGGTGGGATTCCTACCAATTACTACGGGGAAGTTCTCAATCCAACGGCTGATTCGCCTGATCGTATTCAACCAGGGCTGATGGCGGTAGGAGAAGCAGGATGTGCTTCTGTTCATGGAGCTAACCGCTTGGGGTCAAATTCATTAATTGATCTTGTGGTGTTTGGTCGTGCTGCTGCCATTCGCGCGGGTGAAGTTATTGATCGGAATGCAGAAATTTCACCCATCAATGAAGAAGCTGTTGACGAAATTATAGCGCGTTTTGATCGTTTACGTTTTGCACAAGGGGCAATACCAACAGCTGTATTGCGTGAAAAAATGCAACGCACGATGCAAGAAGACGCAGCAGTCTTCCGTACAGAAGATTCTTTGAAACAGGGATGTCAACGGATGAATAAAATCTGGGGGGAATTGTCGGATCTCAAAGTCACAGATCGTTCTCTGATATGGAATTCTGATTTGGTTGAAACATTAGAGCTTGAAAATCTTATGGCGAATGCAATCATGACTGTTTATTCTGCCGAAGCACGTTCAGAAAGCCGTGGCGCTCACGCTCGTGAAGATTATCCAGAGCGTGATGATAAAAACTGGCGTAAACATACGATTTCACATTTGTCAAAAGAGGGTAAGGTGACATTATCATATCGACCTGTCCATGTGGACCCGTTAACATCTGAAGCTGATGGTGGGATCGATTTAAAGCGCATTGCACCTAAAAAACGGGTTTATTAAGGGGAGAATGAAATATGGTACAAATTAAGCTTCCCAAAAATTCTCAAGTAAAACCGGGAAAGGTTTGGCCTAAACCTGAAGGTGCTACAAAGCTGACGGAATTTCACGTGTATCGTTGGTCGCCTGATGATGAGGAAAATCCTCATTTAGATACTTATTATGTGGATCGTTCTGCTTGTGGTCCTATGATTCTTGATGGGCTTTTGTTTATTAAAAACCATATTGATCCAACTTTGACACTTCGTCGATCATGCCGTGAAGGCATCTGTGGTTCATGTGCGATGAATATTGATGGAACCAATACATTAGCTTGTACCAAAGGGATGGATGATGTAAAACATCCCATTAAGGTCTATCCGTTGCCTTCCATGCCGGTTGTTAAAGATTTGGTTCCTGATTTAAAGCGTTTTTATGCACAACACCGAGTCATTGAGCCTTGGTTGCAAACAGTTTCTCCTGAACCTGCAAAAGAATGGTTACAAAGTCACTCCGATCGCCAAAAAATCGATGGCCTTTATGAATGTATTTTGTGTGCGTGTTGTCAGACTTCATGTCCAAGTTATTGGTGGAACGGTGATCGTTATTTGGGGCCCGCTGTTTTGCTTCAAGCTTATCGCTGGATTGCGGATTCACGTGATGAGATGTGTGGTGAACGTCTTGATAATTTAGAAGATCCTTTCCGCCTTTATCGTTGCCATACGATTATGAATTGTGCGCAAACTTGTCCAAAGGGATTAAATCCAGCGAAAGCGATTGCTGAAATTAAAAAACTCATGGTTGAACGCCGCCTTTGAAAATTTACTGATTGATCAAAATAAAGCGCAAGGTGGGAAATTGTATCTCCTTTTAGCAATTAAATCTCTAAAAGAAAATCGGCTGCTTATGGGGGCGCAGTAGCTATAATCATTCTAAAAGCGAAGTAATCTCTAAAAATTAAGCAATCCTTGTAGAAGCAATCCTTGCAATGGCTGAGCAGAAAACTCATAGTTGAATATTATCTTTGAAATTTGACCGATTAACGAACAGTAAAAAGAAAAATAGAAAATTGTGCATGTTTTTGTGCCTCTTTGAGGCTTAATCTCTAAAAATTTATTGGCTTCTATGAGGCGGTTAGTATAGTTATTATTGCCTTTAAAAAGGCATTAGTCTTTCGAGTAAACTATACTTTAAATAGCGTTCTATGTAAAAACAATAAAATCAATATGCCATGTGTTTTTATTTTTATTAAATTCGCATCATAATTTATACTTTGATGCAGATTTAAGTAATCATTTTTTATAAAAAATGATTACTCTGTATAAATATAGCACAAAAACAAATGCTGATACAAATATTAAACGCATGTAAATTATCTAAATGAAATACAAAGGAGTGATCATTATGACAATTCGTCATTTTACGACACATTTATTGTAATATCGAAAACATTGCTAATATTCAAGGATTAGGAATTTTTGATAATATCATTATATATATAAAGGTCATATTTTTTATTTTAAAGATTGGATTGTTAATCGCATTAAAAAACAAAATTTATAGTTCTCAAAGAATGGAGAACGTAAAATCCCTCTCTATTGTAGAGATAGATCATACAGTTAAGGGGGAAGTAATTTAAAATTATTGTAACGTCATAGATTTAAATTCATTAAAGAGCAGATAAGACGTTTGAAAAATAGCAAATTTATAGGTTTCTCTAAAAATTTAGAAAATGATAGTAAGAATTCTAAGAACACGTGTTGCGAATGTGGAATAAGCGGTGTTTGTAGGTTCGTTTGAGTTGAATAAATTCAATCATCAAAGAAAATATGTTGTATTTTGACGAGTTTCGGAGGTTTTGATTTTATATGTTTTTATCTATAAAAAATAGAGATTTCTAGGTTTAGATCTTATTTATTATGTTAGGGTATTTCATTGTTCTTGTATGTATGCTTAAGAAAGTTGTTTAAGCAGTAAAAGTGTTTTTTATTTTTCAGCATAAAAGATATTTCTTAACATGAAAAAGAGGTGTCCAAGTATTAACGGTATAATCAGTCATTGTTTTGGTATTTATTCTGTTGTGCTGTAAAACACTATCTTATTTAGGATGTGGTAATTAGAGTGGTTAGAAGGTGAAATCTGCTAGGTGAGGGGGCGGATTGTTTGCAGATCAGTGGCGTGTTAAGAGGCTTCGTCCTTTGAGGTGTGATAGGTGGAGTCTGTTAGCCAATTACGTAAATGAGAGAGAAATCTACGTGGACAGGTTTTTAACCTAACCTCTCTTATATATTGTGATAGGAAATTCACATTAATAAGGACTACGGCCGGTTACAGAAAATAGAAATCATTGCGAAAAAACAAGCGTGCTTGTTTTAAAATTTTTAATATTTGTGATCATAAGGGCCTGCGAAATTTCCTGTAGTATCACGCAGACCGTTCGTATTCTCGAGCCAAGAATTGTCCATATATCCTCTTCAATCTGATCTTCACGAATTGATGCAAGAGATGGGTACGAACACCTGTAAGAATAAGCAGATGCAAAGCCAGTTGTATCATTATTGTTGCTTTGCAGAGTGTTTGATAAAAATCTGGAACATTTCTCCAATTCATTGCCGGTTTATTAATGACTTTATGGCGTTGTTTTTCTAAAAGAGCTTTTGCTGTTGCAGCTTTTACTTATCAAATGGGAGTTAAGAGTATTATGTATCTCTGTTGACGTAATCTTTGAAAGTTGCTATACAGCCGCCTAATTTGAGGAGAATATGAAGCTGTAAAGGTGCAAACCAGTTTCCATTTTTAGCATCATTTTTTAATTCTGCTTTACGACTTTCAAAAGCATCTAGAGTAATGTCTTTTAAATAATAGAGATTACGCATTGCTTCACGCTTTTGTTTCTCTCGTTCTTTAATAAGATCAAAACCCTTATGTAAAACAGAACGCCCCGAACCAAATACACTTTGCTTGTCAATTTGCACGCTTGTTTTTAAGAAACCTTTCTTTAAGGTGCCTAAGCTTATTTCACTACAGAGTTCGTGGATGGTATAATGGCAAAGCCCCGATGAATAATATAAAATTTATAGAGCATCTCCATTTTTACACTTCATAAAAGAACAAGTTGGGCGCCATTAGACACTTTGCAAACTCCCAATGTTGTGACAATTTTTGGCATTTTGGATGGTTTATAAAAGGCATTTTTAGTGCTTTTTTGTACAGTTTCATTCTATACGGCTTTATTTACTTATAATGTGCAAGAGACATGGTTTTGGTTAATAAACAGCTTTGAAATGAGAGAATCCTACGGTACTAAGATCTTTTATCCAACACGCAAAATAATGAACACTCTTTATAAGACAATGTGATGCATCTTAAGAAGAGTGATTGTAGATCTGTTCTTTTAGGAATTTTTGCTTTTTGTGGTGCAGAGAAGAGAGCAGGAATATTCAGAGTAGAGCTTACCTTATGTAGTCTATGGATATCATCTTTAGGAGAGGGACATAAGCCACGTGATATGGTTAGCAAAGCTTTCTTAAGAGAAATTTGGTTGTTTACGAACAACTGGAGGTTAAGAATCTTTCTTCGTCCGAAGAAGACGTCGTATATACTACTATACTTTTTATTACCAAATAGAACGTGGTTTATGGATGCTAAATCGAAATGATAATTTATTTCGTATGAGGTTTTCCGTATTTGGAGATTGTTTGGTTAAAAAACATATTTATTAATCACTTGAAAATAGCGCTTAGAATTTTTAAACGGTAAGTTTTGGTCTTGATGACGATAATTATTTGTGATGATCGAAAGTACCTATTTTACGAAGCTTTCATTGATAGGCGAATCAAAATTTATTCTTTTCTTTTGTTTAAATATTTATTTTGCAGCTATTTTTTCTTTTTTGCATCAAAGATACTTTTTCAAAAGGTAAATGGAAAGAATGATCAAAGGCAAGAGAATAAAGAGAACCTTATGTATAATTTGGTTTTCTCGTAGAGTTGTTGTCTATTAACTTTTTTCCTCATGAAGAGTGTAGAAAATCCATCGGAGAAGCAAAGAGAATAGGAAAAGTTAAATAAATAGCCGTAACAATTAGTTACGGCTATTTTTGTTTGCTTCATATTACCGAGAGAGGAAGCTCCCCTTAAGCGATTTTTGATTTAGCAAAAATCGGGTCGTAAAAGACTTCAGAGAGTTTTCTATCTTTAAAGAACAACACTACGTCAACTGTTGTATAGAGAACGATTTTTATCATTTCTAACTCGAGTTGCCGGCCAATTTCTGATCTTTTAATCAAGGTGGCACATCGCTCAAATGTCTGCAAAGCGCTGTTAGCATGCGTTGTTGTAATCGATCCGGGATGACCAGTGTTGAGCGAATTGAGATATTCCCATGCTTCATTGCCTCGCAATTCAGCGAGAAAAATTCTGTCAGGCGACTGACGCATACACGCATCTAGGCATTCTTCAGCTGAAACACGGCCTACATTGTTACCATAAATCATATGTACATGATTGGGATGATTGGGTAGAAAAAGCTCATGAACATCTTCAATTGTGATAATACGCTCCTCTACAGGGACCTTTTCAATTAAAGAGCGAGCAAATGTTGTTTTACCAGATCCTGTTTTGCCTGCAATAATAATGTTGCGTTTGTGAAGGACGCATTCTTCCAAAAATTCAAGAATTTTTCCCTCACGTTTACTTTGTAAGAGTTGAACTTCAAATGGTTCCAACCGTGTGAAGTCCTGCCTCGATAACAAGTTATTGGCTTCTTTTGCTGAAGGCTTATTAAAACTTACATCAGAAAAATCGTCAAATGCCCCTTCTTCTTTGAGTTCTTCTAACGTTTTAACTATGAGAGAATGTTTACGAATTACAAAGGAAAGAGCACCATCAACAACAGCTGGTGTTTGTATAATTGTACCACGTTGTCCACCAGGCAAGAGCACATAATTAATACTTCTGGGAGCCATACCGTTATAAACGATAATAGCTGTAATAAGCGTTTGCAAAAAAGTGGTTGTTAACTCTGGTACGCTGTGTAGTTGCCAACCCTTAAAGCTTTTCGTCCATACTTCACAGGGGCGGCAAATCGATAATTCAGTGATCGTGGGATCTTCTAAAAAACAATCAAGCGGTTGCAGAAGCTGAAAAACTGCTTGATCTTTTTGTATCGGGTTAACGTGTGACGAGACTGTAGACATCGCTGAAATCCAGATCACGAGCAACAAAAATATTTACTCGTTCGCCTTGGTTTTTGTAAAGTGTTGGTGTGATATTGATGGAATTTTGAAGAACATCGATTGCTATAGATTCAGCATTCTGAGCTCCTTTATTTTGTGAGTTATCTTTATTTTCTTTGCTGCTTTTACCAACTTTTCCTCTTACCCATTCTCCTAAATCACCGATAATGCTTACCATAATTGCACTACCAAATCGTTCCCAAAAATGTCTGTCAACCCAGCCACCAATACCCGCTTCACCCAGAGGACCTGTGCCTGGTGAGTCAAGATTGACAACAACACCAGAAGGCGTTTCAATGCGTAACCATTGCACAAACACGCGCGTTTGTCCTTGTTGTATGCCACTTTGGTAAAAACCAACAACTTTAGAACCACGGTCAAGCAAAACAACACGTCCACTCGTGGAATAAATATCGCGTGTTAAATGACACGTCGTCATTCCGGGTTGTGATGTAATGATTTTTGTTTCTAACGTACAATCTATTTGCGTTCCTTGTGTAATCAAAAAGTCACGGTTACGAAGTTGCATCGCATGTGATTGACCTAAACGCACGGGCTGAAGGTTATCAAATAATACGCCATTACCTCTATCATTATTCGATGCTTTATTATTTGTATCTGTAGATCCTTCGCTACCACCGTTGTTAAGGCTAGAACTGAGCATACGTTTGCGTGCTAATTCTTCAGAATCTTGGAGCATATGTGGAGGAATGGCTGTTTGAAGAAGTTTACTCAATGCCGGTGGAATATCCAAGTTTGAATCTTCTGTTTGTGTTGATTTTTCTGCTTCTTCTACAATCTTTGGCTCTTCTATAATCCGAGGGACATAGTTTGGTATAATTTGCTGTACTATTTGTTGTGGTTTTTCTTCCTCAACCTCCACGGTATTACGCATTTTAAAAGCTTTCCAAGTCAAGGCAATCGGTATCGCTACTATGACAATAAGTCCTACCATTAACAATGCACGGGTACCTGGAATTGTTGGACGACGTTCAGAACCTAGTTCGGACCCTCCATAGGTACCTTCAATATGTTTTTGTTCGACGTTGTCCAGTTTTGTACCTTTTCCCTCTCCTTCCTTATTGTCAAACATCATTTTCCTCCTTTATTGATACGATAAACCACCGAAGATACTGTCCCTGTTGTGTTTGGTACGCCATTGGGGTCATAGGCTTCATTAAAAACAGCTAGAGCGCGTTTACCAAGCCGTATAAGCCATTTAGGATTGACCTTATGAACGGCGATAATATCATTAGAACTGCCGATAACGGTGCGTGGTATTAAGCTTTCATTACCTTCAGCATCTACGACATAAATCGATGGCATATCCATGTTAGCGGGAAATTTAAAGTAAGTAATACGCCCATTGTCCCAAGCATTTATCGGAGCAATATCTTGGTGACCACTCATGGTATAACTGAGATTATAGCCGTTGACGCTTTGGTGAAAACCACGTTCAATCGCAAGGCGTCGATTGTTTTCTTCTGACTTTTCATCGTTTGAATTGGGATAATGGAAAGCCAATTCATATGTTGATCCCGCACGGTCATTCCGAAATTGTAGTCGGAATTTATAACTCCGTTTGTCGGTTACAACGATGAGATTGGTATTGGCAAGTTCTGCTTTTGGTTTAATAAAAATATGCCGCCCTTTATGAGCAAAGGCATAGGCTTCAGAATCACCAAAGGCATGAGTTATGTACTGTTCACCTTCTTCAAGAATAATATGTGTTGCCACACCAAGAACTGTTTCAATTTGAACCACATCCGCTTCGTTATATGTTATATAGCGAATGCGGTGATCATATTGTGAATTTGATGGACTTTTGAGCGCCTGCACAGGTACCGTATAAAGAGAAGAAAACGAAGACAATAGAACAACGAACGCAAGTTTTTTCATAACAATCAATTCCTTAATCATTCAACAGTATTTCTGGGTCAGAACGGTAACTTGTTACTTGAAAACCAAGGGGGTTAAGCAATCGATCAGATGATTTCATGGGTGCACCAACATAGGTGTAACCAATTGTTGCAATTTGGTGCTGTTTTGGTCCAGTAGCAGCACCGTTGCTGTCAAGTTGCTGAGTCGTAAAACGTACAGTTGCTTGACCTAGTCCATTAGGCTGGATTGATCGTACTTTAACTGTAATACGTGCTTTGTTGGAAAGCACTTTGTCCCGTGCATTTTCTCCATCATAGATTTTATAATATTCTTGTTGAACAGATGCCGCACTTAAAAGTGCTGTTGTGTCATAGTTCAGTTGAATAGTATCGTAGTCGTAAGTTTCGCGGTTAAGTACATATTGGTTTAGCCAATATCTATCTACAACTTCACCATAGCTTTCTTCGTGTTCACGCATGATTGAGATAACATCAACTGCACCCGTCGTATTATCAACGCGCAATACTAAGGGAGTTGGAGCTGGTTGAGAAAATCCAACAACTCCACATATCATACCGAATAAGCCAAAAAGACCCACAGTACTCGCAACACGCCATGCCGTTCTGCGCGACCTTATAAATTCATTGATAAGATCACGTTCTAAGCCACGGCTTTCTTCATAATAACTTCTAAGTTGTTCGGCTTTCACTGGTTTTGCTTGTTTTGTTTTCATCTGTCTCCTCGCTTGATTTCGGCAGGGATTGTTTTATTAATAGGCACGCGGTTCCTATCATTAGGCTGTTTTAGCTTTGGTGCTAATGCACAAGCCGATAAAAGGTTTGCAATCAAAATTATAAGAATGATCGACTTCATTTTAATATGACTCTTTTTACTGTTATATACATTCTGATATTTGTTGTCATTATTATAATTTTGACACTAAAGTAAAGTGTATAGTTTACGATAATTTATCTTTTCTTAATTTCATTTTTTAATTTATGAAAATAGCTCAATTTCAGTGCGAATATTTTTTACTTTAGGATTGGATATTCTTGTTATTTTGTCATATGGATATTAAGGGCGTCTGTTACGGGAACCATTGCTTTTTATCTCATCTAGTTTTTATGTCTCCATAGATGTCCAAATGTAATGCCTTTTGCGAGAGAATTGGCCATGCTTGATAGTTTGAGTAACAGCATGATGGATATAATGGACAAGATGAGAGCTCCTCCAAACATGTATGCTACATTCTGGTCGTAGTCGAGTTTCATATCGCTCAAATAGTTTGCAAAGATATTCATCATCAGATTAAATACAGTTGCTAAGAGTAGAAAGAGGATTATATAATTGGC
>NZ_JBHIOI010000010.1:0-1658 GCF_042195415.1 Bartonella sp. CE47NXGY
AACATTAGGTCAACATTTAGGTGTTACTTTCCAACAAATCCAGAAATATGAAAACGGCTTAAATCGTGTCAGCGCAGAGCGTTTAAAAGAAATAGCCGATATCCTAAATGCTCCACTTGTCTTTTTCTATGCTGATATCTTAACAAAACAACAGCCCCCGTACTCTCATGATGAAATCGCATCAAGTACAGAAAAATACCTGCTTTTAAAAAAATTTAGAGTCCTAATCTCGATAAAACAAAGAGCCTTTTTACAATTACTCTCTGATCAAAATGAAAGCTAACACCACGCTCTATCCCATGAGACACTATAATAAACTCCGTATTCACATATTCATCACATATTCTTAATTAAAAACACCTCATGGTTTTAGGGAACTTATATCATTGCCATCAATTATATTATTGCCATCAATGATGATATTTTACGACACAACGGGATAAATTTCCCCAAAAATTCTAAAAAATTTTTGTGCAAATTTTTAAAAAGCTTGCGTCTGAGCGCTTTTTATGGTCTTGCAAAGAACTGAAAAGCAAAAATACATAAAGGTCCTTTTTTACTTAAGCTTTTCTCTTTGCAAAAAGCAGGAGAAAGCCCATAAAGAGCACACAGGACCATGAGAGAGCCGCAAGGTTAATCAAAGGGATTTTAGCCCGAAAATAACAAAAGAGCTTGACTGTTAAAGGCAGCAAAGAAAAGCGCCATAAAAACAACAAGAGAGTTCTTTTTGCAAGAATAGAATTGGATAGAAACGATGAAAATTAATGGCAATGAAATTCGCCCTGGTAATGTGATCGAACATCAAGGAAGCTTATGGGTTGCTGTTAAATGTAACGCTGTAAAACCAGGAAAAGGTGGTGCATTTAACCAAGTTGAAATGAAAAATTTGATTGATGGTACAAAACTTAATGAACGCTTTCGTGCTGCTGAGACAGTTGAACGCGTGCGCCTTGAACAAAAGGATTTCACATTTCTTTATCAACAAGGGGATGCTTTGGTCTTTATGGATTCAGAATCTTATGAACAACTTGAACTTCAAAAGGATTTTGTTGGTGAACGTGCTGCGTTTCTCCAAGATGGGATGACTGTCACAGTTGAACTTTATCAAGAAAAGCCTATTGGCATCTCACTTCCTGATCAAGTTGCTGTCACAATTGCGGAAGCCGATCCTGCCATCAAAGGACAAACGGTTACCTCCTCTTATAAACCCGCCATTCTTGAAAACGGGATTCGTATTCTTGTTCCCCCCTTTATGAATGCTGGTGAACGTATCATTGTAGACACCAATGAGTTGATTTATTTGCGTCGCGCAAATGAAAAAGATAAATAAAGGAATAAAAAATGGCCCATTCTGCAGTCATGAATGTCATGGTGCAAGCTGCAATGAAAGCAGGACGCTCGTTGGTACGTGATTACGGTGAAGTGCAAAATTTGCAAGTGTCTTTGAAAGGACCAGCAGATTATGTCAGCCAAGCAGATCGCAAAGCGGAAAAAATTATTTTCAATGAACTAAGCAAGGCGCGCCCCAAATTTGGTTTTCTGATGGAAGAGTCAGAAGAAATCATTGGAGAAGATTCACAACACCGTTTTATTGTTGACCCTTTAGATGGCACCACAAATTTTCTCCATGGCATTCCTTTTTTTGCTGTTTCCATTGC
>NZ_JBHIOI010000010.1:1758-57258 GCF_042195415.1 Bartonella sp. CE47NXGY
ATGCCTCATTTTGGTCGCCCAAATCATGGAACCTACCTTATTGAATTACGTAATGTGATGGCAGAGGTTGCCGGACTTCGCCGTTTTGGTGCAGCTTCTCTTGATTTAGCTTATGTTGCTTCTGGCCGAACCGATGGCTTTTGGGAAGATAACTTGCAAATTTGGGATATGGCTGCTGGAATACTGATGGTTCGTGAAGCCGGTGGTTTTGTCACCGATAAAGAAGGCGGCAACAATATATTTCGCAAAAAAAATATCATTGCCGGCAATGAACACATTCGCCTAAAATTAGAAAAAACCCTCAAAAAAGGCATTTAAACCTCAGAAAAGATCTAGCAGATTACGTCAGCCAAGCAGATCGCAAAGAGGAAAAAATTATTTTAAATGAATTAAGCAAAGCGCACCCCAAATTTGGTTTTCTGATGGAAGAGTCAGAAGAAATCACTGGAGAAGATTCACAACACCGTTTTATTGTTGACCCTTTGAGATGGCACCACAAATTTTCTCCATGGCATTCCTTTTTTTGCTGTTTCCATTGCCTTAGAAAGCCAAGGAAAAATCGTTGGTGGTGTCATTTACAATCCCGTGAGTGATGAACTCTTTACCGCAGAACGCGGGTATGGTGCTTTTTTCAATAACCGACGCTGTCGCGTTTCTGCTCGACGCAGACTGGAAGATTGTGTCATTGCCACGGGAATGCCTCATTTTGGTCGCCCAAATCATGGAACCTATCTTATTGAATTACGCAATATAATGATGGAAGTTACTGGATTGCGCCGTTTTGGCGCTGCTCTTGAGTTTATCTTATGTCGCCGCAGAAAAAACCGATGGTTTTTGGGGAGATAACCTGCACATTTTTGATAAAACTACCAGCATACTGATGCTTCGCGAAGCCGGTGGTTTTGTCACCGATAAAGAAGGCGGTAGCGATATATTCCGCAAAAAAAATATCATTGCCGGCAATGAACACATTCGCATCAAACTATAAAAAAAACTTCAAAAAAGCATTTAATTCTTACAGTTTTTTACAAAACCCTTAGAACCTTAAACAAACACATGAAGAAAGAGTTTTTAATTTTCTTTCAAATAACGATAGGAAATAACTGATTAGATAGTGACAAAAAACATCACCACGAACAAAAAATGTACTTGCTATAAGCCCCCACAAAAGCAATCCCCAATATCTTACCTTATGGACGTTTCTGTTATTCAAATTCCCCTGCAAACAAACTGAAAAAGGCAATAAACAAAAAAACATCACAACCAAACGCCACAAGAAACAATTATCGCACCTGAGGCAAAAACCTCTCCTACTTCTCTTGAGAGATCACTCTTACACTGCGCGCAAAAACTTGACTCTAGAAGAGCCCACTCTCTCCTTTTTGGTAAGAGCTGCGGCATATACCTCTATTCTCTTTTCACAAAAATACGCAATTATGCCAATTTCCATTAATATATTAATTCATACAATTGTTATCAGCTTCTCCTTCTTTTCAGCATTATTCTAAAGTATGTATCAAATAGGCATGGGATTTATAAAAATGCACATTTTTGTTCTCGAGAATTGCTTCTTGAAATTCGCTCACGAACTGTTCTTGATCTTTTTTGATAGCCTCTTCCAGTGCATTTACCTTTTCATCACCAAAAATGATTTTTAATTTTTCTTTTGAATTTCCTATTTTGACAAGCATTTTCCAAAAGATCCATTGATTATCACATTTCTTACTTGACCACTTCATCCATTCTATGACTCCTAATTTATAGGCTTTTTCATATGTTGGAGTCTCTTTAGCAATACGCAACCCCTTTTTCTTTTCTTTATCTTTCTCTCTACAAACATCAATGTCATTTCTAACCGTGGAGTAACGACAATCCTTATCAAAGGCCATATATCCTTCTTTTACCGTATCAATAAGCTGCTTATAGTAAATAAAAGTTTTTCTTGCCGCTTTATAAGCACTGGAAATATCATACAATAATGCTAGAAGCTCTCTTTTACAAATGCATAGTAATTCAGCATCTCTAGGCAGACTAAGATACCAACAAGACAGTATCTCTTCTAGCGTTTCATATTCTGTATATTTAGGTATATCTTCATAATAAATTTCCAAAGACTTTAACTCTTCATAGTATCCTGAAGCCTTGTCTTGTAGTTGCTGTTCATATTCAGCCGTAATCATATCATCAATCATATATAACCACCAATGAAACAACAGCATTGTAGGCTTATAGCGCTTTTTTTTCGTCAAAGGGTCCACAAACTTTCGTAATGTGACACCATTCTGTCTCATGAATCGCACAACTTTAGGATAAGTTTCTTTAAAAATTGGACGCATCATTAATTCATTTATTTTTTTGATATGTTCATCAGTCAGTTCTTTTGTCAGCGCCTTTTCATACAAAAACCACGCTTCTCCATATCCTTGCATACAAATATCTTTTACCATCAAAGGCCATTGTCCGCTCGATTCAGAAGATAGCCAATGTTCAGGATTTTTTATCTCCAGTAAATCTCTTTCCCAATGCTTTGCTTCTTCATCCCATTGTTTAATCCATTTTGGCGATATTTTTTGAGTTTTTTAACAAGCCTTTGTTCCCATTGTGCAATAATATCGTGGTATATCGCGCACTCTCGATCTTTTAGCTGCAGTAATTTCTCATATTGCTCAAGTTGTTCACTTAATTGCTTTTTCTGATAATTTGCTAACCAAAGACTATAGATTATGCTCCCTATTATAACTATTCCTACTATAACTATGAAAGTATCGTGATCACTCATTCTTGCTTTCTTCTATCCTCACCAACATTTAACGCAGCTCTTTTATCGACTTCTCGATATTGCATCATTATGTGTATATCTGATTTGAAAATCACTACATATTCTATTTTAATAAAAACAATACACAAAATATAGATGTTTTTATTGGTAAAATAAAACAATTTGTATTTAATTGTACTGCTCTAATGATTTATGCACTTTTAAGAAGAGCTTTATAATTCTTAAAATGCACTCCCACAATATTGGTTCAAAGTACTCAAAAGCCTAACACAGCAAAACATGGCTGCGTGCTCACCTTGTTTTATAAAATTGATAAAAAGCGTCTTTTTACTCATTTATCGGCTCTTTTTTAGTAAAGCGACATCATCATACACTTTCCTAATCCCCTCAATATTACTACAGCCCCTAAAACTTGAGACGATTCATAAAGAGGACTTATTCTTTCTAAAGTGTTTTATTCACGCGAGCTCTCTCTGCTTGCCACATACAAGAGACATGGTTTTGATTGATTTAATATAACTACATTTGGCATGAGAAAATCCTATGTTTTTCATGATCTTTCATGAAAAACAATGAGTTATCATTATAAATCAACGTGACAGTGCTGTTATGAAGAGAACTCTCCCCTTAATTATTCATAGAGATTAACGTGGCATCGTTTTACATTCTATACACAGAAGTGTCTTTATAAAAATACTTCATCTCAGGCAAAAAAAGAACAGCCCGTTAAAAAAGAAAAACACCTCAATGCTTGCTTTTCTTTTTTCCATGAGAGTTTCAAATTGATAAGCCTGTCTGAAAAGAATACTGTTTATGCCCTTAAAGATACTGCTCTTGTATCAAGATCACTTACTCAGATGAAAATTGCAGTTGAGCCAAATGCGCATAAACATTATTTTTTATAATGAGTTGTGTGTTCCTTCTTCCACAAAAGCGCCTTTATCCATCACGAGAATACGATCTGCTTTTAAAATTGTTGCCAAACGATGTGCAATGACCAGGATTTAGGATTTTGCATCAATCCTTCTAAGGTATCTTGCACCAACTTTTCACTGTTTGCATCTAAAGCAAATCTTGCTTCATCAAGTGGCAACATTTTGATTTATAATAATAATTCATTGTCTTGTATGTTGAATGAGAATCCCGAATACCGTAGGATTCTCTCATTTCAAACCATGTTCCATGGTGAACCAACCAAAACCATGTCTTTTGCACGTACCAAGCGGAGAGAGCCCGCGTGAATAAAAAACTATTAAGAAAGAACTTAAAATGCCTATAATAAATTATCTCAAGTGCCAAGGGCTGTAGCAACATCCACGAGTTGGCAAATATAATGACGGTGCCAGCTTGCAACAAGAGGGCTGCATTTCTTAAAAAATGCGTTGTTTTTGCCCCCCAGAAAGCATAGTACCACGTTCTTCTACTTGCGTATCCAAGCCATCTGGTAAAGCTTGAATAAATTCAAATGCATTGGCAGCTTTAGAAGTGGCCAAAATTTCCTCTCCATGGGTATGTTCAGTTCCAAAAAAAGAAGAAAAGTTTACAATTATTTTATTTCAAGTCTTTATACTCTAGGGAAGAAAGGATTTATGCATATATTCAAAATGATTTTTGAATTTAAAAACGCAACCACAATGATTTATAAGTGTTTAAGACCCATCTGTTTATGTCGGATGCGTTTTTGAATTAATATTTAAAGTGCACTCTTTGATAGGATAAAAAACTCATCGTTTGCAATCGATTTGTTTAAAACCCTTGTTCCCCATAAAAAGGAGGCTTTTACATGCCAATATTACCAAAACGATTTTTGAATTTAGAAAGACGACCACCACGATCTACGAGTGTTTGGGAGCCACCTGTCCATGCCGGATGCGTTCTTGGATCAATATCTAGATTAAGAGTATCGCCTTCTTTTCCCCAAGTAGAGCGCGTCGTATATTGGGTTCCATCCGTCATAACAACGGTAATTTTATGATAGTTGGGGTGAATATTCGCTTTCATGCGTCAAACCTTTTGCGTTTATAGAATGAAATAGCACTTGCTTGTTTTTTTAAGTGCACTTCCTTTGTCTTTTTGATACATTGATTTAAAGTATTTATTCCTATAACTGAGCACGCATCAAAAAACAAGTGTTCAAGATACATCATTGTATCAAGTGTTACAAATCCAATACAGTGAGCAAAATTTTATGACATTACGTTCTCGTTCAGAAAAATCGACAAAGTCTTCCCCTAAAAAATCTTCATTCTCTTCGCTTGCAATTTTTGTTCCTTATCTTTTGCGCTATCGTTGGTTGTTTATCTTTGCTTTTCTAGCGTTATCTGTTGCTGCTCTAGTCACATTAGCTTTGCCTGTGGCTATCCGCCAAATGTTTGATCATGGGTTTTCTACTTCAAGCCATGGACATATCAATTTTTACTTTGGAATTTTGTTTATCTTAGCCTTGTTTCTCGCATTTGCTTCAGCAGCCCGTTATTACTGTGTTATCACCTTAGGAGAACGGATTGTTGCCGATTTACGGCGTGATGTGTTTGTCCATATTATGAAACTTTCTCCTGCTTTTTTTGATCGATCACATTCAGGAGAGATTGTTTCAAGGCTTCTAACAGATACCACACAAATAAAATTAGCTGTGGGCTCTACCGCCTCTACCGCATTGCGTCAGCTGATTATCGTGATCGGAGCCGTCGTGATGATGGTGATCACCAATGCTAAATTGTCTTTGTTGGTTTTAGCAGCTATTCCTGTTGTGGCCATTCCCTTGGTAGTCTTTGGACGTAAAGTTCGCTCTCGTACCCGCGCGGCGCAAGATCGTCTCGCAGATGCCAATGCTGTTGCTACAGAGCAGGTAAGTGCTATTCGCACTGTGCAAGCTTTTACCGCTGAAAAACTCGTTACAATACGTTTTTCACAATTGATAGAACGTGCTTTTCAAACAGCACGTGCTTCTGTAATCTTGCGCTCCTTTTTTACGGGGTTTGCAATTTTTTTGGTTTTTAGCAGTGTGGTTGCTGTTTTATGGATCGGATCGCGCGATGTTTTGAATGGAACGATGACAGGAGGGACATTAGGGCAATTTGTCCTTTATGCGGTTTTTGGAGCTTCTACTTTTGCGCAATTATCGGAATTGGGAGCAGAATTAATCCAAGCAGCAGGTGCTGCTGAGCGGCTTGCCGAATTGTTACAAGAACAACCTACTATTGTAGCACCTAAAAATCCTTTATCATTGGCGCAACCTGTTCGAGGTGAACTTGTTTTTGATCAAGTTGATTTTACCTATCCTTCTAGACCACAAGAGAAGGTTTTACGCTCGCTTTCATTTTCTGTAAAAGCAGGCGAAACGGTTGCTTTTGTTGGGGCTTCTGGAGCAGGAAAAAGCAGCATTTTTTCTTTGATCCTTCGTTTTTATGATCCGACAAATGGAACAATTCGGTTGGATGGCATGGAAATTAATCGCCTTTCTTTACAAGATTTACGCAGTGCAATTTCCTATGTTCCACAAGATGTTGCCATTTTTGATGGAACATTGCGTGATAATATTATTTTTGGAACTGAAAATACCCATGAAGAGGAAATCCTTGCTGCCGCTAAAGCGGCTAATGCACTTGAATTTATTCAAGCTTTACCAGATGGCTTGGATACGCAAGTAGGAGAACGCGGTACCATGCTTTCTGGGGGACAAAAACAACGCATTGGTATTGCGCGGGCAATTTTAAGAAATGCACCCCTGTTGCTGCTTGATGAAGCAACATCGGCTTTAGATGCAAACAGTGAAAAGTTGGTGCAAGACGCCTTAGAAGGGTTGATGCAAAACCGCACAACCTTGGTCATTGCACATCGTTTGGCAACAATTTTAAAAGCAGATCGCATTCTTGTGATGGATAAAGGCGCCCTTGTGGAAGAAGGAACCCATGCCGAACTTGTGGCAAAAAATGGCGTTTATGCTTACCTCGCAAAACTCCAATTTTCACCCGAATAAGTAATCTTGATACAAGAGCAATATCTTTA
Source organism: Bartonella sp. CE47NXGY (assembly GCF_042195415.1). Taxonomy (NCBI): domain Bacteria; kingdom Pseudomonadati; phylum Pseudomonadota; class Alphaproteobacteria; order Hyphomicrobiales; family Bartonellaceae; genus Bartonella; species Bartonella sp. CE47NXGY. The sequence continues at coordinate 8,546 of NZ_JBHIOI010000010.1, forward strand.
AGGGCATAAACAGCACTTTTTTCAGACAGGCTTATCAATTTAAATCTCTCATGGAAAAAAGAAAAGCAAGCATTGAGATGTTTTTCTTTTTTCTGCGCAAGATGGAGTATTTTTATAAAGACACTTCTGTGTACAGAATATAAAATAATACCCAGTTAAATCGCTATGGGCTATTAAGATGTGCAAGGAGTTCTCTTCATAACAGCACTGTCACGTTGATTTATAAGGATAATTCATTGTTTTTCATGAAAGATCATGAATACCATAGGATTTTCTCATGTCAAACCCTCATAGTGAGTCAAACAAAATCTCTTGGCTTGCTCATCACAAGCAGAGTTGGTGTGTGGAGTAAAACGGTACAAGAAAGAGGTAAAATACCTCCCTTGCCCCTTTACGTTCTAAGGGCTGTCAAAACATTGGGGCGCTGACAAAAGAGTATACGCTGGCAAAAAGTATAATAGGTGCTCGCTTGCTGAAACCCTTATGCGGCTCACTTGATAGGCTCTAGGGACACAAGCACTACCCTAAAGACTGACCACACTCTTTAAAAAACTGAATATGAAAAACTTTTCATACCCTCTCTCACCGCTATAAATAATAGTGTTTACCGAAAATCATGACAAATTGTAATTCACAAATACGCTTCTCTCTATTGCAAGAATATCCTTTTCTTCTCTTTCAAAAAAACGAACACTGTTTGCAGATCCATATTATTGAAAAAGAGCAAAGACTCTTTTAGCACTTTTGAGCTTCTTATAACTTTGTGAGAGCACATGAGCAACAGCTTTTATAATAAACTGGCTTTTGGCAAAATTGTAAAATTTTACCAAATTTATTGTTTTTAAATATCACCACGACCACTGTTCTGCTCTTGCAGACACGCAACCTCAAAACAACGTCTCTTTGCTCACAAATCGTCTCTCCAGCTCTCTCTTTCAGTCATAGCCCATAAAATAAGGATAGAGTACTTCGATTGAATACCATCTTCTCACCCCCTCCAAGCCCAATATATTTTACAGCCCTCAACTTTATAGCACCCCCTGTCGTGCTTTAAGAAAGCATTTTAACGATGATAAGAACATGTACAAAGAGGATATATCTTTAGGGTATTTATGTTTTAAAGCTTGCACTAAATCATAATTTTTTTGTATAGCGAGCCAAGTGTGTGTAAAATACACACCCTAACCATTTCAAATCATTCAGCTGTTTCAGGAACAGATAAGCCAAGTTCTACGATTATATCTTCAATCACAAATTCATCGAAGTGCAGCGGATTTTCATCATTTTTTAGCGCTCCTCTTCAGTAATCCTCTAGATAATTAACTCATTCAGCATCTATACCAGCAAAGCGAAATATTATGTGCTAATTTTTCTTTACATTCATTAGCCAAGCCCCCTCAAAATGACCTTTTAGTGAATAGAGCTAAAAGGATAAGTCTTCAAAACCATTTGGTGAGATAGCTATATCAAGAGCACCTAAAATACGCCTTAGTTTCTAAGATAGGCAACTTCCCCCCTTTATCGTATCAGTCTTGTAGAACTTTAAACCCTTTATGTTTAAATCAATAAATCATAATTGGATTATATTGCATAAAGATGCTTTTTCTCATTTTTCCATTTAACACACGATAAGTTACCATTTAGGCACGATGAGAAGCTTGCCCTTTATATCATGATTTCAGAACCGCATGAGAAGAATAAAAGATGATGTGGCTTAATAAGAGAGTTTGTTCATAAGCCGTTTGGGTGTCTTAATCAAGGATGCCGTTAGGCGCGCACCGCCCTTGTAAAGGGTTGCCTTGAGGCTTAAGGACCCAAGGCTTTTTAGTCCCTTCATTAAAAACGCGGGTCTGATGTCATTATTTTGGAGAGCGATTATGAAGAATTTGAGAGGCAGACAGCCTCTCATTTTGATTTGTATGCAAACGAATTGCACTCTATTTATTCAGGGAGAATAAGAACATACCCAGGAGGTGCTAAACGGAACAAGAGAGCGTCGTAACCCCACATAGCATACATGCAGCAAATAGAAAAAACGCCTTCACCAATTGCTAAGATTAATGTGAGCGATATACCGGCTTCATCTGCTGTTGCTTCGCGGCGTTGTAAGTAGTATCCGACAAAAAAGAAAAAGCACGCTAATCCACTCGCACCCGAAAAGAAGCTTAGTATGGCATGAACCGGTCCACGTATGTTGAACAGGATAAGAAAAATTGTGAAAGTAAATACTGCAAAGATCCCTTCGAATACCCCACGCACCATATTGCACAATTTTCGCATCATAATTGCAGAAAAGCTCTGTTCTGCGTATCGATTTTTTCTTTTGATGCTTGTATTCTTAGAAGATATACTGTTATTTTTAGAAGATATACCGTCCACAACTCCCCCCGTTTTAAGCCAAGATGCTATGAAGTTAGACATTTGTAATTATATCATCAAAAAATACAAGAAAAATTTATCCATTTTAACGAAAAAATAGGTGTTTTATTGAGGTGCAAATCTATTTTCTTTCGCAAGAGTTATTCAATTCGTTCGCCAATAGAAAAACTACCCCCATTGAAGAGGAAGCTATCCTGACGCAGAAAAGCTTCATAAGCTGTATTCCAATCCGCTCAGAAATCGCAACTCTCTAATCTACCCGCTTAATCCACCTTTGAAACTGCAATCAAATAAATTCTGCTGATGACAAGTAATGATAACATGAAAAAGAAAAAATATCATAATATCAAACTCTTCAATACAGTATGAGCTTTATGATTTTCACTCAAAAAGCAAGTGCCCACCCATGAACGACACCATACTAAAGTGCTGTGCACTCACAAATTTCCTAGCATTATCTCCCCTTCTCGAAATTGCACCTCTCCCGCAATCTTATCTCTCGATAGCACCCATTAAAGACTTTTAAAAGGTCCAAGGAAAAAACTCTCTGAGAAAGCTTTCAAGCCTAAAATGCCCCCGCCATTTTTATCATGATGAGGGCACCTAAAATCACGCAGAAACATGCAAAATCTCCCCGCATTTAAGAACAGAGCTTGTGCTTCAATCGCACGCTTTTTCTTGTTCTCTTGTCCATTGTCCCAAAGCCGCAAGATGGTTCATCCGAGCGCGATGACGAAATGCCTTCTGTGCAACAGCAATATTTTCATCTTTTCCTGCCCATGCTTTTAAGGCAGCTGCTTGCAATGCGCGTCCATAGGAAAAGGTCAATTTCCAAGGCAATACGCCCAAAGAATTCATAGCAGATAAATGCGCCGTTGCTTCCTGATCAGACTGCCCTCCAGAAAGAAAAGCAATTCCGGGAACAGCGGCAGGAACAGTCTGTTTAAGCACTTGGACGGTCTTTTCAGCAACTTCTTCAACAGAAGCCTTGCGAGCATCCTTTCCATCAATCACCATATTGGGCTTTAAAATCATCCCCTCCAAAAGAACACGAGCTTCAAACAATTCTTTAAAGACAGCTTGCAAAACAGTGCGTGTCACCTCAAAGCAGCGTGTGATTGAATGCCCACACGATGATCCATCCATCAACACTTCCGGCTCAACAATGGGCACAATATTGAACTCCTGACATAAGGCAGCATAGCGTGCAAGAGCTTGTGCATTTTGTCTTATGGCGCCTCTTGTTGGCAAAGTGTGTTCATCAATAGCAATTACCGCACGCCATTTAGCAAAACGTGCTCCCAAAGCATAATAATCTTTTAGCCGCTCACGAAGACCATCCAACCCTTCGGTAATTGTCTCTTGGGGAAAAGCCGCCAAGGGTTTTGCACCGGTATCAACTTTAATGCCTGGCAAAGCGCCTGAATCCCGAATAAGATCCGTCAACATTTTCCCAGTTGATGCTTTTTGCCGAATGGTTTCATCAAATAAAATAACCCCAGAGATGGCGTTTTCCATCGCTTCTTTTGTACTAAAAAGCATTTCACGATAAGCACGGCGCTTATCTTCATTGGATTCAACACCAATGCTTTCAAAACGCTTTCCAATGGTCGCCGTACTTTCATCTGCCGCCAAAATACCTTTACCCGCATGCACCAAAGCAAGTGCAATATCTTCAAGCCGTTCATTCATAAAAAAATTCCTCTTTATTTTGTCTTAATTTCTAAAAATGCGCAACACTATCAAAAACACTCTACACGACTGTATAATTTTTCTTTAACCTTCCCCTCCAAAGAAGCCCTTTAAGCCTGCATGAGGGCAAGAATACCAGGAAGAGTCTTTCCTTCCATCCATTCCAAAAAAGCTCCTCCAGCAGTCGAAAGATAAGTAAAATCATTGGCAACACCGGCATGATTAAGGGCAAAAACCGTATCGCCCCCTCCGGCAATTGAAACCAACTTTCCCGTCAAACTACGTTCTGCTGCATGGCGTGCAACGGCAATGGTTCCCTTATCAAAAGGAGACATCTCAAAAACACCAAGGGGTCCATTCCACACAAGAGTAGCAGCTTCATCTATCGCAGTATTGATATGCGCAATAGAGCGCGTCCCAATATCCAATATCATGCCATCTTGTGGAATATCTTCAATGTCATAAAGACGATGCGGTGCATCTTTTTCAAAACGAAATCCAACGACAGCATCCTGAGGGAGCAGAAGCGTACAGTGACACTCTTGCGCTTTTTTAATAATTTTTTTTATCGTTTCCATCAATGCATGTTCACACAGAGACTTTCCTACATGGATACCTTGCGCAGCTAAAAAACTGTTAGCCATCCCCCCACCAATAATTAAGGAGTCAACTTTTTCCACCAAATGATTGAGCACAAAAAGCTTACTAGAAACCTTTGCTCCTCCCACAAGAGCAACCACAGGACGTGCTGGATTGCCCAATCCTTTTTCTAATGCCTGCAATTCACCTTGCAAAGAGCGTCCTGCATAAGAAGGCAACAAATGCGTTATTCCCTCCACCGAAGCATGGGCACGATGAGAAACTGAAAAAGCATCATTAACATAGAGATCTCCATTATGAGCCAAAGCTTCTGCAAAAGAACAATCATTCTTTTCTTCCCCTGAATGAAAACGAACATTTTCAAGCAGTAAAACACTCCCATTTTGTAATGCTTCAACAGCTATCTGTGCTGCTGTACCGATACAATCGGGAGCAAAAGCAACCGGCTGATTAATGATCTTTTCCAGCACTTGCACAACAGGACGGAGTGAAAACTCTTGCTCTACCTTTCCTTTGGGGCGACCACAATGAGAAAGCAGAATAAGTTTAGCACCACGCTTTTGTAGCTCAACGAGTGTCTCTTTATGTCGTACAAGACGCGTCTCATCGCATACCTTACCTTGCGCCATAGGAACATTAAAATCTACGCGCACCAGAACACGTTTACCCAAAACATCAACATCATCAAGTGTACGAAACCCCATCACTGCTTCCTCTTCACTTTCCATTGTTTCAAATAAAAACGCATCCAACAACCCTGCCCACTTTTCTTTCCACTTATCCCCCCTCTTTGCTTTTACAAGAGATCCACGACAGCCCATCTCTCACCCTCTGTTTGAAAAGCCAAAGCTTTTATCGTCAAATGTACAAAAGCCCACCATTGCTCTTAATCTTCATATTCCATTGTGGCAAACAAATGCATTGGCTCAACTTGATCTCTATTAAAGCTTCCTTTTACTTCTAGGAAAAAGAGTTTACATCTCCTGTTTTCTAACGTTTTCTCAAAGGGTATCTCGTTCAGATCTTACTTTTTCAAAGTTTACTCTTTCATGCATCTTTTAAAAGCACGTATTGACACAGTATTAAAACAAAACACATCATCAATGTTTCAATAGCCTCTTCTCTCTAGCGCATGAGAACAACAGCCTCTATCTGTTTTTCTCAAAATTGCACAAAAATGAGACTTTTCCCTATAAAAAGAGGACCCTGAGGTCCTCTTATATTGTCTTAGCAAAAGCCACTGCCGTATCACTCATACGGTTAGAAAAGCCCCATTCATTATCATACCAAACCAGAACGCGACAGAGCTTACCATCAATCACTTTGGTTTGATCATTGTGGAAAATAGCTGAATGAGGATTATGATTAAAATCACAACTCACGAGTTTCTCTTCTGTAGTGTCCAAAACGCCCTTCAAAGAACCTTGTGCAGCAGTAGCAATAGCTGTATTAATTTCTTCGATTGTTGTGGAACGCTTAGCGATAAATGTCAAATCAACCACAGAAACATTAGGGGTCGGAACACGAATCGATACACCATCAAGCAATCCCTTTAATTCTGGCAAAACCAATCCCACAGCTTTTGCCGCTCCTGTTGAGGTAGGAATCATAGAAAGAGCTGCCGCACGTGCACGATAAAGGTCCCGATGCATTGTATCCAATACAGGTTGATCACCCGTATAAGAATGGATTGTTGTCATAAAGCCCTTTTCAATGCCCACCGTGTTGTGTAAAACTTGTGCAACAGGCGCCAAACAATTGGTTGTACAAGAAGCATTTGAAACAACGCGATGCTCGCTGCTTAAAGATTGATGATTAACCCCATAGACGACCGTAAGATCTGCTCCTTCAGAAGGCGCAGAAATAAGAACACGCTTTGCCCCCGCATCTAAATGAGCACTTGCTTTATCACGCGCAGTAAAAATACCCGTACATTCCAAAGCAATATCGATATCCAAATCTTTCCAAGGCAATTGAGCAGGATCACGCTCTGCGCATACCTTTATTAAACCACCTCCCACATCAATAGCATCCCCTACCACCTTAACGATCCCAGGAAAACGCCCATGAACTGAATCATAGCGTAATAAATGGGCATTTGTTTCCACCGATCCCAAATCATTAATTGCAACCACTTCAACATCTTGTCGTCCACTTTCCACAAGTGCACGTAAAATATTGCGACCAATACGACCAAACCCATTAATTGCAACACGAACTGTCATTTCACATGTTTCCTCATCAATTTTTAAAAGCACAACATTTAAAACACAATAAATGGGTATTTCACCAATCCAAAATCATTAATTCCCACAATGTCAATATCTTGATCACTCACTCACTTATCCACAATAATGCACAAGATCATCCACAATACTGCACAGAATATGATGCCCTACAATCACCCCATTCATGACAACACAAGCTGTCACTTTGTCTTTTCCTCTTTGATCTTTTCCAGCCCTTTTTCAACGGTGGCAACAACATTTTCCCAAGTAATACCAAAATGCGCATAAAGGGCATCAATTGTTCCACTTGCCCCAAAGCCCTCCATACCAATAAACACACCATCACAGCCAATAAAACGGTCCCATCCTTGGGCGACAGCAGCTTCAATAGCAATTTTAATCGGTGCATCTCCAATGAGAGCACGCTGATAGGAGAGAGATTGTTGAGAAAAAAGTTCAAAACAAGGCACAGAAACCACACGCGTTGGGATGCCTTTTTCTTCTAACACTGCATGTGCCTCCACTGCAATTTGCAATTCTGAACCAGAAGCAAACAGCGTCACTTGTGCATCATCGCTAGCTGTTAGAAATTCATAAGCACCAAGCATACAGAGATTTTCTTCTTCATACTCTTGACGCAAAAGCGGTAGATTTTGTCGACTTAAAGCCAAGGTAGAAGGCGTCCCGCATGCTTTCAAAGCCAATTGCCAACACTCGACTGTCTCCATAGCATCGGCAGGACGGAACACAAAATGATTAGGCATTGCACGCAGGCAAGCCAAATGCTCTACGGGTTGATGGGTCGGACCATCCTCACCAAGACCAATAGAATCATGAGTCATGACATAAATCACCCGCAACCCCATGAGAGAAGACAAACGCATAGCAGGACGCATATAATCAGAAAAGCATAAAAAGGTTCCCCCATAAGGAATAAAGCCGCCATAAAGGGCAAGACCATTCATCACAGCTCCCATTGCATGTTCGCGAATTCCATAATGCAGATAGCGCCCTGAAAAATCTTCAGCAGAGATACTTTTCATCTGGCTACTTTTTGTATTATTAGATCCGGTTAAATCAGCCGAACCACCAATAGTCTCAACAACGACTTCATTGATCACTTCAAGAGCCATTTCCGAAGCTTTACGCGTAGCAACAACGGGGCGCTCTTCAACCAATTTCTGTTTATAAGTATCAATAGCGCCATCAAATCCGCCCACGAGATCGCCCCGCATCAATCTTTCAAACTCCACACGCTCTGAGACAGGAAGATCAGCAAATTTTTCTTCCCATTTTTGGCGTTTTTTAGCAGCATTGAGACTAGCCAAGCGCCAATTATCGAGAATATCGGCTGGAATAACGAAAGGCTCAGCATCCCACCCTAACGCGATACGGGTTTCAGTGATTTCTCGTGCGCCCAAAGGGGCTCCGTGAACTTTATTGGTACCCGCTTTATTGGGTGCTCCAAAGCCAATTGTTGTTTTACAAGCGATCAAAGTTGGTTTATCGGAATTTTGTGCCGCCTCAATAGCCCGCGCAATTGCTGCTTGATCATGCCCATTGACTTTATGTGTCTCCCAACCAGATGCCTTAAAACGCGCAATCTGATCTGTACTGTCAGCAAGGGAAATCTCTCCATCGATAGAAATATTATTATCGTCCCACAACACAATAAGCTTATTGAGTTTCAAATGACCAGCAAGGGAAAGTGCTTCTTGAGATATCCCTTCCATAAGGCATCCATCGCCCACCAACGCATAAGTGTAATGGTTGATAAGATCACCAAAACGAGCATTTTGCAAACGCTCTCCAAGAGCCATCCCCACAGCATTAGCCAACCCTTGTCCAAGAGGACCAGTCGTTGTTTCGATTCCTGCCACATGCCCATATTCTGGATGCCCAGCAAGCTTTGCTCCTAATTGGCGAAAATTTTTGAGATCTTCAATGCCAATATCTTCATAACCAGAAAGATACAAGAGAGCATAAAGCAACATAGACCCATGTCCTGCTGATAACACAAAACGATCACGGTTAGGCCAGCGAGGTTTTTTGGGGTCATGAGCAAGGAATCTTGTATAAAGAACCGTAGCAATATCGGCTGCTCCCATTGGCAAGCCCGGATGACCAGAATTTGCTTTTTCAATCGCATCAATAGCAAGAAAACGGATAGCATTGGCCATCTGATTCTGTTGGTGGGTGTTTGTCATGAATACTCGACCATTTCGTTAAATACGTTATTCTGTTGCTTTTTCCGTATTCTCTTAAAATTCTCAAGAAATACTATTTTCTAACCATTAGCGTGAGACTTTTTGCCACCACTTCAATAATATTAATAACATTCCCCTCACGCGTTCTGTATATCCATGTCATTTATGCCAATACGCGCAAAAAATCCAGCTTTTAATTTATATCTATCCCCTGCTTTGCTTGCTAAAATATCCTACATACTTAAAAATAAAATGCACACAACACAAGAGTGAAAGTGATTCGTTTTTGCATAACACATTGATAAAGGATACAATTACCCAAAGGATAAAAGCAATGAACCAAGAGACTACAGTTCTACAAGATGCTTTAGAGCACCTAGAAAAGGCACTTAGAACTTTAGAGATCACCATAATAAACCGCAATGCCGTTATTGATAAAAATAACGAATGGGAAGAAGAAATCCAACGAATGAATGCTGACCGCAGCCATCTTGCCCAAGCGCTTGACAAAGCTGAAGCCCAAATTGAACGCTTAGAGTCCGTAAACAAAGAAGTTTCCAAACGTCTTATTAAAGCAATGGAAACAATTCGTGTTGTCATTGATAGATAAAGGTTTGAATGTATGGAAACTGTTTCCGTTACCATTGATGGTAAAGTTTATCGCATGGCTTGTGACAAAGGACAAGAACGTCGTCTTATTGCGCTTGCTGCTCAATTGGATCAATATATCACACATTTAAAGAACAATTTTGGTGAAATTGGCGACCATCGTTTATCGGTTATGGCTGGCATAATGATTATTGATGAAATGGAAGAAATAAAACGAGAAAATAAAAAATTACAAGAAGACTACAATACTCTTTTACGACTCCACAACGAAAGAGACCGCACCATGGGGAAAATTATGCGTGACACCACACAACGCATTGAAAATCTCACAAACCAATTGCTCAAAGATGATCAAAACCGCACAAACCTTCAAGAACAAGAACAGGAACAGGAAGATTTCTAAAAAGTACATCAGCGCATAATAAACCAGAGATTTGACTTGTCCGCCACATCTCACAGGATAAAAATTCTTAAACCCACACCAGTGTGTAAACAGTCTGGTTTTTTATAGGAAGGATTCCAGCTACTCACGACTTATGGGATTAACTTAAACCTCAACAAGAAAGCCCTACCCTGAATATTTCACCTCCGCACAAACGCTTCCTATATCAAGGAGACTGCCTTATATCACCACATTTCAAATGAGATGTCTTTTAACCGCGCAATAAGATAACAAAATCAACATCATTGTAAAAAAATCATATAAATGACAACAGCAACAAACAAATAAAGCACCCTTCGAAAAAAAGAGCTATATTCATGTTCCCTATGAATGCATGCCCAAAAATCCTTGCCCCTTAGATAATATCAAGCAGATTCAATATATATTAAAAAATAACCTTATCTATTATACCGTAAAACACCGCTATTTGATACTATAAGCACCATGGAGTCTTTGCACCTGAGATGTCCATCCGATGAAACCCACCGAAAAGAACCGTATCATTTATAAACCAGCGTGAATTAAGTATTTTCATCCTTTAGAGCAGGAAAAAAGTCAAACCCGAAGAGTATGTTAATCTCATACAACCTCAAACATCATAAACAACAATAATAGCTCTTGAAAACATCCTCTACCGCTATTTTTATCCTTATAACAAATAATCCATATTTCTCTCCCCACCCCTCAAAATCTCCAAGCTTAATAAAAGAAAGAGCAAGTCGGCATCATCATTATAGTCAGACCTCAATATTGCGATAGCCCCCTTGGCTCGTAAAACGATTCATAAGAGGGACGCCTTTCTTGTACAGCTTTTTCCCATAAAACCCACCCGCTTGTGATGTACAAACAAAGAGTTATGATTAACAAAACATAAATAAATTTAAGAAAATCTTACGGAATTCGGGGTTCTAATTCAAGTTTAATAACGATAAATTATCATTATAAATCAATATGTTGCAAATGCTTCGACAAAGCATATTTTAAAAACACATTCACCCATCACTTTTTCTCATAACATACCAGTACGATTTTTTAGGCACATAATTTTAATTTTATTCAATTCTGTTTGCAAAAGTTTAAAATGGGAAAAATTTCAAGGCTCTTATCCAAAAAGCGAAAGAATGAACTCTCATTATCAATAAACATCTCGCTCGTATAAACATCAATAAAGCAATCCCCAATCTGTCTCAATGAAATAAAAGGGGGGCTCCCATTAAATGCCTACCGTAAAAGCAGTTTCCTCAGAACTAAAACAAAATCAACAGACAACATCACCGCATCTGCTTCCATCCCCAAACTGGACGACCTAATGCAACACCTTGCTATCTTACGATAGGAGATAAAAGAATAATGGGTCTATGGAGGCATTCACAAGAAGCGCACACCCGTTGTTTTTAAAGCCTGTTCAAAGGCGCATGAAAAAACACCATGCGTAAACGGCTCAAATCCCTTTCGTTCCATCTTGAGAGACAGAAGCAATACGCAAGAGATTTGTCGCACCGGGCGTTCCAAGAGGAACACCGGCTGTTACAAGGAAACGATCCCCTCCTTGGCAAAAGCCTTCCTGAAATGCAATGGCTGCTGCTCGATCAACCATATCTTCTAAATTGCGAGCATCTTGCGTGACCACACAATGAAGCCCCCAAACGAGAGCCAAACGCCTTGCTGTTTCCACAATGGGCGATAAAGCAATAATCGGTCTATTAGGGCGTTCACGAGAGGCGCGCACCCCCGTTGTTCCTGAAGCCGTATAGGCAACGATAGCGGATAGAGCAAGTGTTTCAGCAATCTGACGCGCAGCAAGAGAAATCGCATCCGTTCCTGTTGATTCTGGTGCTGGATGTTGTGCTCCAACCTGAGCGGCATAAGTGTGATCCTGTTCGATTTGTCGCGCGATTCGGTCCATCATAAGCACAGCTTCTTCAGGATAACGACCAGAAGCAGATTCAGCAGACAACATCACCGCATCTGTTCCTGCATAAACTGCTGTAGCAACATCTGAGACTTCTGCGCGTGTGGGAACAGGAGATGTGATCATTGATTCGAGCATTTGTGTTGCCACCACAACCGGTTTTCCAGCTAAACGACAAGCTTTTATCAACTCCATCTGAAGTGCAGGGACCTTTTCCAGAGGCATTTCCACACCGAGATCACCCCGTGCAATCATAATACCATCGGAAATTTCAATAATCTTCTCTATATGCTCCAAGGCTTGAGGCTTTTCGATTTTAGCCATCAAAGACACCTTACTTTTCGTCAACTGACGCACCGCCATAATATCTTCTGGACGTTGAATAAAAGAAAGAGCAACCCAATCAACAGGCTGCTGTAAAAGAGCCTGAAGATCCTCCTTATCTTTTGACGTCATCGAATCAAAAGGCAAAATTGTATCGGGAAAACTGACACCCTTTCGATCAGAAATACGGGTACCAGCAACCACGCGGCACTGGACAGAATAACCATCACATACTTGCGCGCGCAGTTCCACCCTTCCATCATCAATCAACAACCGGTCCCCTGGTTTAACAGCCGCAAATACATCCTCATGAGGGAAAAAAACACGCTGCGCATCGCCAAGAACATCGCGATTATCTAATGTAAAGCTTTGCCCAACACGCAAATCTTCTTGCCCCTTAGCAAAACGCCCCACACGCAGTTTTGGCCCCTGAAGATCCACCAAAATACCAATGGGGCGTCGAACTGTTTTTTCAACTTCTCGTATAGACTCGACCAAATCACCCAGCATATCACGATCAGTATGGCTCATATTAAGACGAAAAACGTCTGCTCCTGCCCTAAAAAGCTTCTCAATCATCAAACGAGAAAAAGAAGAAGGACCAAGAGTCGCAATAATTTTTACTTTACGTGCACGTTTCACGGTGGAGAATTTCCTGAAAGAGAAGGTATAACTGAATTGTTTAACAAAGACTCATCCGTCAACTGTACCATCCAACTGGTTTGATTTCCGGTATCGATCTCTTTAAATTCAGCCTTTTGATATCCTCGAGGGAAACAATCATGAACCCCTTGAATAGTAAATTGGCTATCTTGCACACACATGGTCACAGAGCCTGCCCAGTTCCCTTTTTTTTGTGCCCCTTCCGCATAAAAATAATAAAACCGTGAAGCAAGGGGCCCCTCAATTAAAGTTTTACATTCCGTCACTGGTACCGTCCACCAGCCTTCGCTCACCCACCCTGAAAATGTACGATATCCAAGAGCAACCCCTACAGACTGTTGGGTTGTATTACAAACTCTAAAGTCAGCTTTTGCAAAAACAACAAGGGGAAACAAGAGCAAAATGCTCAAGAGAAAAACTTTTAATCCTTTCTGAAACACCCAATATCGCTTTTTTAAAATCACAAAACTTCCTCTATAATGCCAAATTCTCAAAACAAATTACACATTTCTTTTTTTTAAAGCTTTTCAAATCTAAAACGTATATTTTTATATTTTTCTTTTTATAGCCCTTTTATCAATGCATATATCTTAAAAATTTTACAAAATATTTAAAGTCAATTTGTAAAAAAGCTGTGTAGCTTGATTTACTTTTTATTTTCAAGCTTTTTTAACATAAATTCGTCGTCGAAAAACAACTTAAAATATATAACCTGGAGAAAAATACAATGAACGATACAGTAACCGATCAAACACACGCTATATCCGTAAACCAATTACGCTCTTTTATCGAACGTATTGAACGGCTAGAAGAAGAGAAAAAAACCATTTCTGATGATATTAAAGACGTTTACACTGAACTTAAAGGCTCTGGTTTTGATAGTAAAGCTGTTCGAAGCATTATACGGCTGCGTAAAAAAGAAGAGCATGAAAGAATGGAAGAAGAAGCAATCATTGAACTTTATAAAAATGCGCTTGGTATGAATTAAAACCATTGATAACATTGGAAATTTTCTTAAGAAAAGAAAATACAAAAAACAAATGGCAAAAAATAAATGAATGTATAAAAATTTCACCCAACAATAAGCCGTTTGTGTAACTTGTAACGAGACTATCGGTCACAGAATACACAATATTGCAACAGCCCTCACATTTAAAAGGATTTATACAGAGAATTTTTATTCTTGTTCTTCAATCATTGTTTATCCACATAAACCCTCACTTGTATGCCAACCCAGTTTGTGATGTGCAAGAGAGGTGTTTTTTATGATTAAACATCTATAAATTTGAAGTGAGAAAGTCTTCCGATATTGAGGACTCTCTTCAAATTGAAAAAAATGAATTATGATGATAAATCAATTTATTATCTACGAAAAGAAACATATGAAAGCGGTCAGCAGTTGAAACCCGCTAAACGAGAGTCTGAACCGTTTACAAAAGAAGAGGTGGTTAAGGATCTTCGTCTTTTAGGATAGGGAAAAGTGCAGCATATTTACACATTTGATAAAAAGACCCTTATCAAAACTTTATTCGAATCTATTAACGGACTCATAAAGATCATTGATTCGAGAGGTTAGAATGTGATCTCTCCATTTTCCAGAAATCATCAAATAGTCTTTGGCATAGCCTTCTTTTTCAAAATGAAGGCGTTTTAATAAACGTTCGCTTTTTATGTTCTCAGGTCTATAATTTGCCATCACTCTATGCAGATGATAAACATGAAAGATATGGCGTATTAGAGCCGATAAACTCTCAAACATGAGACCTTTGCCTTGTTGTTTTTCATCAAGAGAAAAACCAAGATGACAGGCTTGAAAAACACCCCGAACCACATTTGTAAAATTCACAACACCGATGACTGTGTTTTCATTTTTTAATCGTACAGCATATCGGTATGCTTGTCCCTGTGCGCTTTCATAAGCAAATGCATTGGCTCGTGTTTCCCAAGCTGTTAGGCTGTGGTAACCATCAGATCTAACAGGTTCAAAAGGACGCAGATGATTCGCATTACGGAGGAAATAAGAAGACAGTTCAGCTGCATCTTCTAAACCGATCAATGTGGAAATTGTTCGCTTTGTTTTAATTGCCATCATTTTCTCCTCCTAGACAATGTCACAATAACACGTTGATTTATCTTAACAAATCATCATTTTTAAACTCAAATCATAATGTCGAATACAGTAAGCTTTTCTCATCACAACACTTCTTACGTTAGAATCAATGAGGATCTTTTGCTTTTCCGTCATAAGTGGGGGTGGTATGTTTAAAGCATAAGGTAAAGACAGGGGAATATTTCTTATGAATGCTCTCAAGTTCTAAGGGGCGCTGTAGCAACATTGGGGACTGGCAAAGTATGCAAGGGAATTGGCGTACTTCCATATACGAAATTCTGAAAAAACTTACGGCAAAGATAGTTTTGTTTCTTTGCCTTGTAAGCTCAGAGCATGCTTGTTTTGCGCTACCATATCACTGCTCCCCCGTATACAAATCCCAATGACCATCGCCTTGAGATGCTATATGTTACAGTGCAATCTAAAAAGTCTCTGCCATAACCCGTCAACAACACTGTTCCCGCTAAATCAGCGACAAACTCTTGTAACAAATTAAAGAAAAGCGATGATGCAATACAAATCTTTTAAAGTTTTTTAGATATTACCGTGAACGCGCTTCCATTTCTTCGCGTAAAATTTCAAGTTCTAACCATTCTTCTTCTTTTTGTGTGCAAGTATTTTTCTTTTTTGCCAACGTTGTTGATAAACGTTCAAAACGCTCTTTATCACTGCGATAAAGGGCTGGATCAGAGAGTTCTTGCTCAATTTTTTTGATTTCGTCCTGTAAAACAGCAATTTCTTCAGGCAATTTTTCCAATGCATAAACCTGCTTATAAGACAATTTACCTCGTGTTTTTTTCTCCCGCCCTATCAAGCGATCATCTGTTGATGTGTCCTGTTTTGAAAGCTCTCCCGCATGAGATTTTGAAGGTGCTTTACGTTGCGATAATTCTGTTTTTTTGCGTTGTAAACGAAGAGCATGCTGGTTTTGCGCCATCATATCACTATAGCCGCCCGCATACAAAACCCAATGACCATCACCTTGAGGTGCCAACATATGCGTTACAGTACGATCTAAAAAGTCTCTGTCATGGCTGACCAACAATACTGTCCCCGCAAAATCAGCAATAAATTCTTGCAACAAATCCAAAGTTTCCATATCCAAATCATTGGTCGGTTCATCAAGAATCAAAAAGTTTGCAGGACGAGAAAGAAGTCGTGCAAGCATGAGGCGTGCTCTTTCTCCCCCAGAAAATTCTTTAAGGGGAGTGCGTGCTTGTTCCGGTGAAAATAAAAAGTCTTTCATATAAGAAACCACATGCCGCTCCAACCCATTGATCACAAGAGTATCACCTCTTCCCCCCGTTAAATAATGCGCTAAAGTTTCTTCTTCATTTAAAATACGTTGCTGATCAAGCAATGCCATAGAGAGGTTATAGCCATGCCTCACCGTTCCACTATCCACGGCTTCTTGCCCAATTAATGCAGAAAGGAGCGTTGTCTTTCCGATTCCATTGGGTCCTACCAAACCGATTCGATCACCCCGCTGAATGCGCAAAGAGAAATCTTTCACGATAATGCGATCACCATAGGATTTTGAAATTTTCTTTGCTTCAAGCACCAATTGCCCAGAATCATGACTTTTTGCTGCTGTCAAAAGTGCATTTCCTGGCTGCCCTTTATAGGTTTGATGACGCTGTCTTAAGTCTTTTAATTCGCCTAAGCGCCGTACATTACGCTTACGCCGTGCGCTCACGCCATAACGCAACCATTGCTCTTCACGAGCAATTTGGCGCCCCAATTTATGCTGTTCGATGGCTTCTTCTTCCAGTGCTTTATCACGCCAATTTTCAAACTCAGAAAAACGCTTTTCCAGTCTTTTGGTTGTGCCACGATC
The DNA here is from genome assembly GCF_042195415.1 of Bartonella sp. CE47NXGY. NCBI lineage: Bacteria > Pseudomonadati > Pseudomonadota > Alphaproteobacteria > Hyphomicrobiales > Bartonellaceae > Bartonella > Bartonella sp. CE47NXGY. The sequence goes on from NZ_JBHIOI010000010.1 coordinate 25,549, forward strand.
AAGCCATACCGTTGACCGCGTAACATTTTCTAAAAATCGCCGATCATGGGAAATCACCACAATCGCTGAACGCAAAGAAGCCAAAACAGCTTCCAGCCATTCAATGGTTGGTAAATCAAGATGATTGGTTGGTTCATCTAAGAACAAAATATCGGGTTTTGCAGCAATGGCCCGTAACAATGAAACACGCCGCTTTTCGCCTCCCGAAAGCGTTTCCAATTTTTCCGTCCCAGAAAACCCTAAATTTGTGCGAAGCGTATTAATCCACTGAACATCAGATATATCATCCAGCCCCGCTTCCATATAAGCATTAATATCTTCAAATCCTGAACAATCCGGATTTTGTGAGACATAACGGAGCGTTACTCGCGGGTGGCGAAAAATTTCGCCACCATGAGGTTCTAATATTCCTGCGGCAATTTTTAATAAGGTCGACTTTCCACAACCATTACGGCCAACCAACGCAATACGCGCCCCCTGCTCAACCGATAAAGAAGCTTGATTGAGCAAAGGCGTTTTTCCAAAATTTAAGAAAATGCGGTCAAGCCGCAAAAGCGGCACCGCCATTAACGAACGCGGCGCGGACAAGGTGCTTTATACATCACCCCTCTTGCATCACGGTAAGCACACAATTGCCGTACAGGGACTCTCTGTCCACAAGGTGCTTGGTAAACATGCCCTCTACGACCACGATACGTGCACAATTGTGATGCCTGTCTTTGTTGTTTTCTTTGATTTGCAGCTGCACCTGTTACTGTTCCAGCCAAAGCACCAAATGCTGCACCGGTAAGTGCTGCTCCAGGCGTACTTCCAGCAATAGCAGTTCCAGCCAAAGCACCGATTGCTGCTCCTCCTACGCCGTAACGTGCAACGCGTTCATCATTTGTAGTACAAGCGACTGAACTGAAACCAATGGCTGCAACAACGGCCACTTTAAAAATTGATTTTAACATATCAAAACCTTTCCTTCTCAAGATCAATACATATATCGTTTATGTCGGCACTTCATCACTAGGCCCCCCCCTGCCTTATTCAAAATATATTGGAAGAGCTTTATGGAATAGGTACAGACACTAGCAATATAGCTTTTCCAGAACCTAAATGGCAAGAAAAGGTTCCACAAATACGGTTAGAAAGTGTTAAAGAAGAGCCAAATGACACATTTTTGTCACAAATTGGCCATTTTACTCCCTTAAGCGTTAAACCTTTTAAATCAGAAAAACCGATAAGACTAAACAAACACCCTTTAGGCAAATCATATGAACAAGGCTTTGGCAAAACCGGCCAACCTTCTTCCAAACCGCTTGTCAACAACACTGAAATACCCCTTTCAGCCATCATCAACGCTTGCGTCATATGAGAAAGGCTATGATCACTTCGCTCCCCTCCCAAAGCACCGCATAAAATAAGCTTTTTAGCACCCTTTTGCAGCGCTCTTTCACATGCCAGAGCACTATCTGTCATATCTTTATCAGAGGGAAAAACTTCACGCGGAACATGATTATATTGGCGGATTAAATTCTCATCTGATGAATCAAAATCTCCTAACCACAACTCAGGCGTTACATTAAGCGTTGCCGCATGACGCATACCACCATCCGCAGCAATCACCCGACTGTTTTGAATTTGATTAAGCAAACGATCAGTGATATGAACATCCCCATTTAATAATATCGTAAATGTTGTCATGCCATACTTTGCCTTTCACAAAATTTTCTTTACAGTGCATCTTTTTATAAGTGAGAGTTATTTTTTATAAACAAAAAGCATGATATAGCCAAACGAATCCTTATCCCTAATGCCTTTCTTAAAGAAACATACGATACAAAGATACAAATGCAATTTGCCAAATTACTCCGCAGAAATAATGTGCACCATGGTCCAACGCACCCCATTTTTCACCGCAATTTTCTTTTTCGCTCTTGCCTGTATAAAGCAACTTTCATAAGTCTAACGTTTCTCCTTTCGGCTTGTCATACACCACTTTCTCAAAATGATAGGCTTTCTTCCACTTCTTCTAAAACGATCAAACGTACCAACAACCACAATATCTATGTCACATTAAGCGCTCTGCAACACCCACGTATTTTGCAAATGTATGGTGGCGCTTATCATGATGCAAAACTTGAACACCTTTTAGCAAAGATTGTCCGTAAACTAGCAGTTGCATCCCATAGTTCTCATCAAAACTATTCTGTAACAATTTTAAACTCAGAAACTATCAATGCTTTTGCGCTCCCCAACGGCTCGATCTACATCACTCGTGGTATGCTGGCATTAGCCAATGATTCTTCAGAAGTTGCAGCCATTTTAGCCCATGAGATAGCACATATCAGAGCCAATCATGGCATTTTACGCCTGCAAAAAGAAGCCCAATTAAAGATGACCAATCACATGTCTTCACGTCTTCTTTCTTCTATTGGCAAAAAACTTCATAACCCTATGCAAAACAAGCAACAACTCGCGCAATTTTCCCGCAATCAAGAGCTGGAAGCTGACTCCCTTGCGCTCGAAATGCTCCAACAATCAGGATATGATCCTTTTGCTTCACCACGCTTTCTTCAAACAATGGAAGCCTATAGTGCTTTTCGTAATATCTCTGGCACCCAAAATGCCTCTCTAGATTTTTTAGCCTCCCACCCAACTACCCCTCAACGCATTCGGCTTGCGATAGAAAAAGCGCGTAAAATCAGTAAAGGGAATAGTAAAATATCCGATCATGATTCTTTTCTCAAAAGCATTGATGGCATAATTTTTGGAGGAGGCTTTTATACAGGTTTTGTACGAGGCAACCAATTTATTCACCCACAATTGCGCATAGCTTTTTCTGTTCCAAACAATTTTACAATAGAACATTCAGCACACACTGTTTGGGCCAGTGGACCAGATAAAATTGCGATTCGTTTTGATGCTATTCCACATCCTGCTGAAATATCTGCGAGTGATTATTTGAAAAGCGGCTGGATTATCGGTCTAGATCAATCATCTATCCGCCCCATCACAATTCAAGGGCTCCCCAATCAAGAATTTATGCGCCAAGAATCCCAAAGCCAAAGTTTACTTGGAGCGCGGGCCTATGCTACCAATGATCAATGGCAATTTGATGTGGTTGTCATTCCATTCAACAACCACATCTTTCGTTTTTTGACGGCCGCTCCATATAATTCTCGAAATTTTGCAGAGGTTGCCCAAAAAACGCTACAAAGCTTTCATTCTCTTTCATCTTCACAGTTAAAAAAATTGCAGCCCTTAAAAATCCGTGTTGTCCGTGTTAAACAAGGAGAAACCGTTGCCAATCTTGCAGATAAAATGCAATACACACCATATAAAGAAAAACTCTTTCGCATCCTCAACGCCCTCTCACCAACGCAAACTTTACCCGCAGGTACAAAAGTGAAAATTATTACAGAATAAGCCTTTCTTCTCATCCGTTACAGTTTTGATTCTTTTCTGCCTGTATCACGCCCTCCCCCTTAAAGCATATTCGAAAATAAAGAGGAACACTTTAAAATCCAACTTCATCATGCCTTTATAGGTCTCCGTTTGATATATATATTTCCTCCAACTAACAGCCCCCTATCTTCCTCTGTTTATCAGTAGCGCCCCCAAGGAGGCATATTCCTAAACAAATATGAACACCCCCTAAAACTGACTTTATCATATTCTCATATGCCCCCACTTAATACATTCTCTTTCCTCCCCCCCCAAAGCCTTTCACTGCTTATATATCGTAAGCGTCTTCTGAATGAACCGTAAGGAGAGCAGAGCGCAATTTTTGCAAAGCCCTAGCTTCAATTTGACGCACGCGCTCTTTCGAGATTCCTAACTTTTCACCTAAAACTTCGAGAGTCGCCCCCTCTTCATTTAAGCGACGAAAGCGAATAATTTCCAACTCCCGTTCGTTGAGAATTTGCAACGCATCGTAAAGCCATTGTGTACGCCGTTGACCATCAATGACTTGCTCAATTAAAGCATCAGGAAGAGGACTCTCATCCACCAAAACATCCATCTTAGCAATGGGATTATCACTGTTCTCAGAAACAGAAACACTCAAGGAATTATCAGAACTGGAAAAACGAAAATCCATCGTTTCAACATCGCGCACGGAAACACCGAGTTTTTCAGCGATTGTGCGAAAAATATCCTGTTTTGACAAAGCACTATCATCTTGTATCAGTTTTGCACGCAAACGCCGAAGATTAAAGAAAAGTGCTTTTTGCGAAGAACTCGTTCCCCCTCGAACGATTGACCAATTTCGCAAAATATAATCTTGAATAGAAGCGCGTATCCACCACGTTGCATATGTTGAAAAACGCACTTCCCGATCAGGTTCAAAACGTGCAGCTGCTTCCAATAGTCCCACATACCCTTCTTGTACCAAATCCCCCAATGGCATTTTGAAACGTTTAAAGCGATTAGCAATAGCAATCACTAAACGCATATGAGCCGCTGCAATTTGATGCATGGCATCATCATCACGTTTGTCTTTCCACCGCAGAGCCAAATCATGCTCTTTTTGTCGTTCAAGATAAGGTGCTTGCATAGCAGAACGCATCATATTACGTCCTAAGCTTTTGTCTGCATCGCTATAATTTTTGCTGCTTTTATAAACAGCATTTGAAAGATTACCCATAATAACCCCTTGCGATTAAAATTATCAAAATTGATTTGGCAACGACATCATTGTTCTTCGCTTAAAAAGAACGCAAAAGTTGTTAACTTCTGTGACCACTACTTTAACGTGTAATTTTATAATCGCAATTGTTTTTTTACTGTTATGGTAAAACTTCTTGACATAAGACACAATTTCACCTGCAAAATGCCTTTACAATATGCCTTTTAGCCTATGAAATATTTGAAAAAACTTTCTCTTCACTTTTCATGACAAAACAGCAAAAAAATAAAGTGATCATGCAAAAGAAATGCCGTTTTTTGATAACCGGTTCCGTTTCCTTTTAAATTGAAGAATTTATTTATGCTTTTAGCTTTACAATACAACTAATAAGTGTAATTTGCAAATATAAAGCATCCAAACTGAATGAAAACTGAATGAAAAAAGAATCATTCAAGTTTTAAAGGCGCAAAGAAACAGCAAAAAATGACAAGAGTGATTGAAGCAAACGCAACAAACGTGTTAAAGAAAGAGCACCATTATGAAATTGTCGCAAAAAGCTTTTGACCAGTGTCACACTGAGAAAGAAAATGATCATGGATAGCAAGATTGTTCAACAGAATGAGATTCTTCAAGATGATATTCTCATTGAAAAACACGGAAGGGGTAAATTTGAAGGTTTTCGTTTTTATGCCAACAAAAACAGTACCGATCAAATAGCTGAGAAGCAAATTTCAACAGAGAATGAGAATTTGATTCTTGCTTTTTCCAAACGCGCGACACGTTTTTGTGCTTCTGCAAATGGAGATTTTACCCTCAGTTCTGATGGAATTGTGCGCTGGATTGGTCAACCCGTAGGACAACTTGTAGCAACAGAAGATTTTTTTAAACCAAAACTGATTGTTTTAGCAGATGAACAACTCACGGGAGAATCCCGCAATAACGTTGTGAAACGATTAGAACGCTTTGTCACCTTTCATTTTGAAACGACTTTAAAACCCCTGTTTGATTTGCGCAATGCTGATAATTTAACGGATTCAACAAACAGTCTTGCTTTACAACTTTTTAACTCTTTAGGGATTTTACCACGCCGCGAAGTCTTAGACATTGTCAAAAACCTTGCGCAAGAATCACGTGCCGTTCTTCGGCGTCTAGGCGTGCGTTTTGGCGCTTTTCATATCTATGTTGCCGGAATGCTTAAACCTGCTCCGGTTCAAGCCATTACTCTCCTGTGGAATCTTCAAAATGCGGGACAAGATCAAACTGGTTTGGGTGAAGTTTTTTCAGCATTATCTGCTGGTCGAACCTCTTTAATTGTTGACCCTACCTATAACCGCCAATTTTATCAATTAGCCGGCTACCGAATCTTAGGACAACGTGCTGTACGGATTGATATTTTAGAACGTCTTGCCAATCTCATCCGTCCCGCACTTCATTGGAAACAAGGAAGTGATCCTAAACCCGATGGAGCCTATGATGGCAAAAGTTTTTTTGTTACACCAGCCATGATGTCCATTCTTGGGGCCAATGGAAACGATATGGAAGAAATCCTCAAAGGACTTGGTTATCAATCGTACAGCATAAGCAATACTGTTTTTGAACAAAATCTCTTTGCACACCAAGCCTCTTCCCCTGTCAATAGGGCAATGCAAGATGTTCCTGCAGCAGAATGCGTTGGAAGTCAATGGCAAACAGTAAGCGATTTAGAAACAACACGAGAAGAAAAAAATACCTCATTCCCAAACACTTCATCCTCTGGTATTGAAAAACATCTCCATAAAACCAATCGTTTACCAGCAGCTGAACCTGTTGGGAATTTTGCCAAATCCCCTCGCTCTACAGAAGAAGATAAAGTTATTTTGTTATGGCATTATAAGCATCAATTTCCCCACCATGCACAAAAAAAACGTGATAAATTAGGAAATAAGTGGCAAAATAAATCGAAGAACGCTGTAAAAAAAGCGGAATACAAAAATGAAAATTCCCCTCAAGAAGCACCATCACAAGCAAAACGCTCTCATAAGTTCCACAAATCCCAAGGGAAACATGCAAATCATAAGCCCTTTCAAAAAGAAAAGCGCCTTAATCCTGATTCACCTTTTGCGAAACTAGCTGTACTACGCGATCAACTCACCAATCATAAAAACACGCACACACTTTCCTCTAAAGAGAATTAAAGTAACAAATGGAGTTTGATCTTGACCCACGTAGTAACCGACAACTGCATTCACTGCAAATATACGGATTGCGTTGAAGTCTGCCCAGTTGATTGTTTTTATGAAGGGGAAAATATGCTTGTTATTCACCCCGATGAATGCATCGATTGTGGTGTTTGCGTGCCAGAATGCCCAGCAGAAGCGATTTTACCTGATACAGAACCAGGATTAGAAAAGTGGTTAGAACTCAATCTTCATTATGCAAACAAATGGCCTAATCTAACCACCAAAAAAGATCCTCTTCCTCAAGCAAAAGAAATGGATGGTGTTCCAAATAAATTAGAAAAGTATTTTTCAGAAAATCCAGGAAGTGGCGAAGAGTAATGATAAAGTGTACACTCTCCTCCTTCAACGATTGAAAGACTTCTCTTGTAAAAATAAAAAATCCTTAAGCGAAATGATTGATTCTTTTAAATTTTGATGTTAGTGTTATTTTAACATGATCATCTTTCTAAGTATTTTTCTTTGCTTGTTATAGTAAAGCGGTGTATTTTTTTTTGATTTAAAAGTACTCGGCTTTTATGCTCACTTAATTGGTACAATATACTTGGTTAAAGAAAACTCAACCCTCAGGTTTATAACCTGTTTTCCGATACATTTGTTGATCATAAGGGAGTAAACTAAAATATGGCATCCCAACATGGAACGTCTTCCAAGACCAAAGAATTTGCAACCTCTGAATATATCGTCTACCCTACGCATGGAGTAGGACAAATTATAGCGATTGAAGATCAAGAAGTTGCAGGACATAAATTAAAACTTTTTGTCATTCATTTCGCGAAAGATAAGATGGATGTCAAAGTCCCCATTGCAAAAGCCCTTTCCGTTGGAATGCGTAAATTATCTGCTAGTGATTCTGTCGAACGTGCCTTAAAAGTTTTACGTGGAAAAGCACGCGTTAAACGGACCATGTGGTCACGTCGTGCACAAGAATATGATGCTAAAATCAACTCAGGAGATCTTATTTGTATCGCCGAAGTGGTCCGTGATCTTTTCCGCTCTAATCTACAGCCTGAACAATCTTACTCTGAGCGCCAACTTTATACAGCTGCTCTTGAAAGAATGGCCCGTGAAATTGCGGTTATCAATAGTCTTTCTGAAACAGAAGCTATCAATCTCATAGAGATGCATCTCTCCAACAAGCCGGAACGCGAGTTTAAAACTGAGAGAGAAGAAACAGATGAAAACAGTAAAGCTGTCTACGCTGCATAATACACTCTTTCATCATAATGATGATATTTCGATAAAACCAGCGAAAAGCTGGTTTTATTTTTTAACATCCTCTCTGCCCTTAAGGACAAAGTTTCTTAACCAGCGCCAATCTATAAACAATCTAACTTTTCGACAAATTCCTCTTCCTCATTTTCTTTCTTCATAGATAACAAACTGATTAATCATCATAATCTAGCATTATTCATATTAAATTAGAATCTTGAATATGGTAAGATTACTCATTTCAAATTTCTCTCATGTTGAATTAATCAAATCACTTGCTTGTCAATCACAAGCGGAGCTGATCTGTGGGTAAAAACTGTACAAAAAGAGCGAGACACTGTCTCAAGCACCAAAGGATATACCAACATTGGAATCTGGCAAGATGTGTAAGGCTGCAGGCTTGCTTTTTTATTAAGCGTAAAGATCATAGTGCCGTTTATACACTACACCGAAACTTTACCATTTACCCCCTTCTACAAAACCATTGGAACATTCAAAAACACCGTCATAAAATGGATGCCACAAATATTGAAAAATATTCCTTTTAAAAAAAGCGTGACAGTACAACATAAGCATATTTTGTCTTGGGCACTCTATTTTGCATGAGAAGCATTCCCCCCATTAAAAAACGCGATAAAAAAAGCATGAACTAAAACCATCATCTCCATTCTGTAAAAGGCATTCCAAATACTTTTGAAAGCTGTAAAATTAACTTAAAAAATAACAATAAAAATGAACGTTAGCATTGCCCCTTTCAATTTCATATTTTTCCAAAATGAGGTTTCTTATTTCAGAGATTACGAAATATATGCAATATTCTTACTCCAATCGGACACAAAAAATCTAGAACGATTCATAGAACTCTTAAAAGTCTCAATCTCTATTTTAAACAGACCGCTAAAGATTGGATATTCTCAGCAGGAATTGTCCAGTTATCATCTTCAATCTGATCTTCACGAATATGACGCAAAGGATTAGTACGAACGCCTGTCAGGATAAGCAAACGCAAAGCCAGTCGTGTTATGTTTTGTGTTTTACAGAGTAACTGATAAAAGGCAGGAACATCTTTCCAATCCATGGCTAGTCTATTAATAGTTTTATAGCGTTGCTTACCTTAAGAGTGCGCGTGCTTTTTTTGCTTGTAAATCAACATCCAAACCCAAAGCAACCGCATGCTTAAGACAAAGATTAAGACGCTTCAGTGCTTTATCTGCTGTTGCAGCTTTTGCATGCCAAATAGAGGCAAGGGTATTGCGTATCTCAATTTGCGTAATCTCTGAAACGGGTAGACAGCCTAATTTGGGGAGAATATGGAGGCGTAAATGTAAAAACCAATCACAAGCTTTACCATCATTTTTTAATTCAGCTTTACGGCTTTCAAAAGCATCTAGAGCAATGTTTTTTAAATAATGGAGATTACGCATTGCCTCACACTTTTGTTTATCGCGTTCTTTAATGGGGTCACGCCCCTCACGTAAAACAGCACCCCACCCAATTGCCAATTCACGGGCTTGTTTAAAGAAACATCTCACAACGCTCCCAAGCCCATTTCGCGGCCCCCGTGAAAGGTATAACGGTAAATCCATTGACCACCCCCATCTCTTACGTTTGTGAAGAAGCAAGCCGGTACCATCATTATATTTTCCAGCTCGTGGGTGTTACGACAGCCCTTGGCTCTTAAGACGATTCATAAGAACCATTTCTAGTCCTTTCTTATACAAATTTTATCCACACACTCATCCCACTTGTGACGTGCAAACAAGCGGTTTTGATTGATTCTAGATAGAGAGATTTGAAATAAGTGAATCTTACGTTATTCGGGGTTCTAATTCAATATGAAAAACAATGAATTATATATATAAATCAATATGTTGTCTAGTGATGAACAGATAACAAAAAAATCATAAACTTAGGTAAGCAACACCATAAAATCATTCATAAACCAGCTATGAACTGGAAAAACGTACCGGCTTTGTAAAATACTTTGCTACCCCCACACATAACATATTTGGTTTTAAGTTTACTTATTTTTACAAGCTGTTCCCAACAAATCCCTTATATTCACAAAAATACGAAAAATATATGGAAAATTCTTAGTTCAAAAATATGAAAAGACAGCGTGATATTTATAGAAGAGTCTCATATACCTTTATCATAAAAAGCACTAAAGGTTATTGAATGTGTACACCTTCTGTCTTGTAACGGTTTTCTCTTTTCTGCTCATAAGAAAGCACGCTGGCATCAGCATACACTTAACCCCAATGTTACAACAATTCTTACATTTGAAAATATTCATTATAAACATTTTTCCTTTTTATAGAGTTTTCACCCACATGCCAGCCCCACTTGTGACCGAAAAGCAAGTGATTGTCATTGATTCAACATAGGGAAAAATTTGAAATGAGAAAATCCTACGATAGACCTTCCATTCAAGGCGCAAAACAACAAATGATCTTTATAAATCAATGTGATGTCGATCTCTATTTTTTTAAGGAGAATCACATGTCACAATATAAGCCTATAGACAAACCATTGCCTTAAATATTCTCATAAAAAATACCGGTATGCTTAAAGCCTTACATAGATCAACCGCCTTAAACGATGATATTTTACGGTCTAATAGGATTCTCTCTATAGTCAATAAAGATTAAGTGCGATACAAAATGATTCTATTACTGAGCTAACTTATATCAATACCCAAGCTCTTAACGAAGTCATCATAAAAGACACTGATACAAGCAATCCCTTATAGCCTCTCAAGAAAACAAGAAAATCATCTCCCACAATAGAATCATTTCTCTACAGCAAAACTTTATCCCACACATGTTCTCAAGAAAAAGTGAAAAACGCATCTTACCCAATGCATTCACTAATGAATCAAGAGAAACTTACCACTGAAAGAGATAAAACGCTAAAGTTTTAACCACTAAAACAGAACGTCCACGATACATTCCCTGTTCCACATCGATAGAAGACGATGCAAGGGAACCTCAACACTCATCTTAAAGCGAAAATGCACGCCCCAAGCGTGCATTGATCGATGAAATAAAAGAAGTTCACCACTGGAAAAGAAAAAAAACGCTAAAGTTTTAACCACTAAAACAGAACGTCCACGATACATTCCCTGTTCCACATCGATAGAAGACGATGCAAGGGAACCTCAACATTCATCTTAAAGCGAAAATGCACGCCCCAAGCGTGCATTGATCGATGAAATAAAAGAAGTTGACCTCTGGAAAAGAAAGAAAACGCTAAAGTTTTAACCACTAAAACAGAACGCCCACGATATATTCCTTGTTCCACATCGATAGAAGACGATGCAAGGGAACCTCAACATTCATCTTAAAGCGAAAATGCACGCCCCAAGCGTGTATTGATCGATGCAATAAAAGAAGTTCACCTCTGGAAAAGAAAGAAAACGCTCAGTCTTTAACCACTAAAACGGAACGCCCACGATACATTCCCGTTTTCAAATCAATGTGATGAGGACGACGTAATTCACCAGAATTTTTATCTTCGATATAAGTCGGCGCCTTCAGAGCATCAGCCGAACGGCGCATGCCCCTCTTCGCTGGAGAGGTTTTTCGTTTAGGTACAGCCATAAAAAGACACTCCAAATCCATTAAAACAGAAAAAGCAATGTCAAAAATGACAATGCTTCATTTAAAACACCATAAAATTCGAGGATATTATACACTGATAAAAAAGAAGAGGCAATGTCAAAATGATCCTCCTCTTACCAAAAATGACCTTCCTGTTATCAAAAATGGTGTCACAATAATCAAATGAATATCAAAAACACTGCAAAATTTAAGAATTTTATACACCAATGAAAGCTTTTTTATAAGCCCTTCATTCAATTTTTATTTGGTTTAAAAAGGGATTTGCGCATACAGTAGAGATACGGATAAAAAGAGAAGTTGATTTTTAATAAAAAACGACGCCAATTTATGAAAACAAGAAAAAGCGACAACCTTTCTCTTTAAACTTCATAATTTCATTTTTGTAAAAACAAAGGAAGCAAGAATGCACGAATTTACCACCCTTCTTGCAAAACATAGAGACACCGTTGAAAAACGGCTTGATACCCTGTTAAGTGATCAAATCCAAAATGGTGAAATTTCACGCCCTAAAAACTTAATCAAAGCCATGCGCTATGGTGTGCTGAACGGTGGAAAACGCTTGCGTCCTTTTCTTGTAATTCAAAGTGCTGCACTTTTTGACGTCCCTGTAGAACATTCTCTTGATGTTGCATGTGCCTTAGAATGTATCCATTGTTATTCGCTCATTCATGATGATCTTCCCGCTATGGATAACGATATACTCCGGCGTGGAAAACCCACCGTCCATATAGCATTTGATGAAGCAACAGCAATTCTAGCAGGCAATGCCCTCTTAACATTTGCCTTTGAAATTATTGCTCATAAAGCTAGTATTTTATCTACAGATATTAGAATCAAGCTGATCACGTCTCTTGCACAATCGGCAGGGCTTGGCGGTATGTTAGGTGGACAAATGCTGGACCTTGAAGCTGAAAAAAGACCGCAAGAAAGTACTGACATTATCACTCTACAACACATGAAAACAGCAGCCCTGATAAGCTTTGCTTGCCAAGCAGGTGCCATCATTGGCAATGCATCTAAAGAATTAACTGAAAAACTTACTGATTTTGGTACCTATCTTGGTTTAGCCTTTCAATTAACCGATGACCTTCTTGATGTCACCGCCAACACGCAAACCCTAGGAAAAACGGCTGGAAAAGATGAAACGGCACAAAAAGCCACTTTTGTTCATCTTTACGGCATTAAAGAAACCCAAAAAAAGCGAGATACACTCATCAGTAAAGCAGAAGCATTCTTACATCCTTTTGGCGCTAAAGCACTCCCCCTCCAACAAGCAGCACACTTTAGTGCAATACGCCAAAATTAAACTTCATCCGCCCTATTGTACATAGTGTACACCATCATATTTATTGAATGCATAATAGATTTTTCAAAGAAACATTACCATTAATCTCCATTATAGTCCTTATCATGAAATGGGTGCGACAAATCTTAAGAGGAATTTCATTAAAACAAGCCGCGTAAATTTATAACACAAATGCATTCTGGGTATCCTATTTTGCATAAAAAATGCCTTCCATTAAAGACTGAAAGAAACAAAATGTGAAAATGCGTAATCACCATGTTTTAAAAGATATTACAGTGGATGCTTTAAAGCCGAATAAAAAACAACCGGAAAGAGGAAAACTCATTTTCTCCTTTATATCTTTAATCTTCTAACGATAAGGCAAAAAATAAACAGAATAAGTATAAAACCAGGCATTTTATAAACCCGCAAAAAACAATAAAAATGCCGATTGGCTTTGTAGCCTTATCAAAGTCATCTGTTGTTTATTGCCAACCCTAGGAGTACACTGCCCTCAGTAAAGAGTCGTAATTTTTATGCCTTTCCACGCTATCTTGTTGTAAAAGATCAAATATGGTCACATTCTGTAAATTCACTCGTGTATTACTTGCTCTCTAAAAACACTTTTACAAAAGTGCTCGTTGTTTAGTTTAGGCATCATTTTTTTGAAGCTCGTATTTAAAATATCAGAAAAAAATGAATATAATGGCTATTTTGATTTTTATGCCACCCTCAAAGAACAAAGTCTTTTAATCCAATCTGCTCTGTAAACAGTCTAGTGTCCTACCGAGTAGGTTTCTCTCGTTTTCCACGCATGCGATTCACTTAAACTAAAGACGCAATAAACAAGACTTAAGAATATTCACCATACACTTCTTAAAATACTTAATGTATCAAACAAGATACCTTCACCACCCCTCAAATGACAGTATGTTACGGCATAACAGGATAAATAAAGCCATTAATTTCAATAGAACGAAAGACCAAAAAAATATTATTACCGATCTCTCTTTTCTTAGCAAGAAATATATAATACATTGATTTATAATGATAATTTGCGGTTTTTAACTTGAATAAGAACCCTGAATACCGTAAGATTCTCTCATTTCAAATCTGTGTATGTTAAATCAATCAAAATCACTTGCTTGCACGTCACAAGCGGGAAAAGCCGTGTGGGGCAAAACATCAAAGAAAAGACTAAAAACTGCCTCTTATGAACCGTCTTAAAAGCCAAGGGCTGTCCGCAACATTAGGGGCTAGCAAAGTGAATAATTGTGTCGGCATGCTCCTTCAAAAGCAGAAACATTTTTATTTACAAAAGTGTGTAATAACTTCAATTGAATAATAATCATGATCACTGTACAACTTTAATTCATCACGCTCTTTATCTCGTTTATTCAATTCATCACATAAAAAGAAAATTGATAAGATTAAACAGAGAATGATCATTGCAACAGAAAGATAAAAAAAGTCCTTATTATTATATATAATAGCGCAATCTAATTTGTGATAAGTAGTTTTTTCAATCCAAGTGCAAATTTCCTCCTTTAAATGCAATTTTCTTATTAAGATGAAAAGCATCATTGTAAGTGAACCTATGCCTGTTGTAAAAGCTGGAAAATATGTCCACCTTTTGAAGCCATAATAAAAAAACATGCAACATGGCCAAGAAAATGCCGCGATTATCAAGAGTATTATAGCCATTGAATATCCTTCGAGAGAATTTTTCTCATTATCCATTCAATGTCATTTGTAAATTCTTCTTGGTTTCATCATGTCATATATCGTGTTTAGCTCTATGCAAAAACGCGCTATTTGTTTAACATTTTCATCATCACCGGTCCTCATACTCGACACGAGATCAATCATTTGTGTTTTGAAACTCATGCCATTTTCACTTGAAGAATTAAGAAACTTTTTCGCGTAATCAATCATGGGGTCGGTAGCATTCATAGACATATTATAGGCCCAAATAAAATCGTTTTCTCTCTAGTTATAGTCATTACGCAAACTGCTTATGACATTGAGTAACATATCTGCTGATATCCATTCATTATAATCACCACGCAATAAATTAACAAAACGTCCACATAAAACAATCAGTATGTGACGATGCCGTATAATGTCAAACTTTGGTACGATATTCTGATAGCCACGGCTATAGACGAAATTTCTTGCTTGTTCCTGCTTTTGAAAATGTTCAAAAGCGCCGTAATTTTCACTTATATATTCTTCGTAAAGTTTATTATACTACTCTAGACTATCTACGCGCGTACATCCCAACAACACAGATACAAAAAAAGAGTTATAAATGTTACAACACGCGTTATGGATAACGATTTCATCGCTTTACCTTTTAATGACCATAATTTGTACGGCTTAACAGATTCCTATCAAATATATCAATATATGCTGTTTTCTTGTGGCTTATTTATAGCAAATTGTACTCAACAATATTTCTGTACTTGGTTTTATTCCCTCTCAAAGAGGGGAGATATCATTCAAAGTTTCCATAGATAAGTTTATTATCTGGATTAAGAGTATTTTCTAACATCAGAAAATACAGAGCTAACGCCACAATCAAAGAGAAAATACTCAAAAATGAGAATGTACAACGTAAAAAAATTATCTCAACAAGATGATTGATATTTTAAAGAAAACAGCAATAAAACGCGTTAAATATATCAACAATAAAATCCGTCATGAGGAAAGCCTATTTGAACAGGCTATAAATTGTCCGACTGCTTAAATTAGCTCTAATGAGATAAAGGGTTAGCAGCAAGGAACCAATGAAAATGGGGAAAACTGCTTCATCACCATTCCTTAATAAGCATATAATCTGGCACAATCATTTTCTTTATCAGCGTCCAATCTTATCAGCAACTCTTTGTGCAATATTCATGAGCAGCATTTTTATTTCCCTTTTAACGATTATTATGCCACGCCCACTTATAACGTACAAGCAGATGACTTTGATTGCTTCAACATACATAGATTTTAAATAAGAATAACTGAGACTATTCAGCTTTCTCATTCAACATGCAAAAACAACGATGCGCCTTAATAAATAAAAGCCTTGCCCCACTATGAAACCCTATAAAATACGTATCGTAATAAGTTAATATTTTCACTGAACTTTTTTGAGAGTTCCTTCTAAAAAAAATACCGCCAACAAGTAAATCAATAAATAAATAGCAAAAATATAAACGAGTGAGAAAAAGCCAAATATATTGACCATATACGCACTCATGTAAAAAAATACCAATAAGCTAAATCTCCCAACGGTTGACAAGAAAGATTCATATGTAGCCCTGAAATGATCACTAATACTATCGTGCAAGATAACTTCTACACGAAGATATGTATACTTAATGAGATAAAAAATCATACAGACTAAAATGACAGCCATTTCTTTTCTTGGTTCAAAGAAAGCGACTGTAGAAATCAGTAAAGCCGAAAGAAACAACAGTAAAATAAAATTCACTCTTTCACTTAGTTTTGTAAAGAGAAAACTAGCCAAGAGCTGAGAGAGCAATATCAATGAAAATGTCACACCAAGATCAAAATAAGTGACATTAATATTATGATCTTTAAATATCCACTGCCAATACTGCGAGAATATATTGAAAAAAATCAATGAAAAATAAAAGCATAAAGAGATATAAGGAACTTTAATAAAAATAGATAACATCTCCTTAGCTTCACAAATGAGAGAATTCGCTTTATTTGGTTTTTTCTCCCCCTTCAAGTCATCAAGAAAAAACAAACCAAATAGTGTCGTCATCAACATTAAAAACGCCGCGATATACCATATATATTGGCTAGAATAATCAGCAAAATATGCCCCGATTAAACTGAATATAAACATGCCGATGTAATTATATTGAGAGCTGGAACCAAGCACTTTTTTAGTGGATGTCAATTTTTCTTTTGCATATTGAACAAGTAAAGCATTATAGGCTCCAGCAATTAATGTCAGCGATAAGGCATTAAAAGTTTCTGCCAAAAGAAAACCATAAAAGCTTGTAGAAAATCCCATGAGAAAGAGCCATGTGGCAGCAAAAGCCGCTGCCAAAACGATCGATATTTTATAACTTTTTCGATCAGCAAAATATCCCAGAGGAATATCGGTAACCATCATAATAAAAGCCTGAAACGACTTAATGACACCTATATCAATAAGCGTTAAGCCTTTTTCAAGCATATAAAAGACAATAAAGGCGCCAGTTAAAATCCTTATACCGTTAAATAAAAAGCCAAACGCTAATATACTTGTCATGCACTCCCCCAATAACGCCAAAAAAGGCACCCGTATACATCATTTTATATCAATATAAAAGCTTACATTTTACGACAAATAGGACTATAATCGCTATAAGGATTTCCAATCCTATCAATTTGATACCCCAAAAAATGCTGGGAAAATGCCTGAAAAATCAATAAACAATGTTCTTTCTATAATTTGATATTTGAAGAATCCGTTAAATATTTTACTGTCTCAAGAGCAGCCAAAAAACCAGCAACAACATTTACGGATCCATTTAAAGTATTCATATCGTTTTGCTTAATAGTCTTAACACACTCAAACTCATTAATATCCTTCATAAGCTTCTGATTCTAAAACAGGCATATCATCTGGTTTTACCTAAAATAATAAGCAACCAACAACAGTATTGACCATAGCTAAAGCAGCATACAACAGCACCCTCTTCACATTGAAGACAGCTTGTTTTAAAAAAAACGACACACCCTTTTTACTTCAACCTTATGCGATTTTTACCTCAACTTTGCCCAAAGCGTGTATGAATATAATCACTCAAAAGCGCTTCAAATTCTTCAGCAATGTGATCACCCCGCAAAGTTTTTACCTTTTGTCCCTCAATAAAAACAGGTGCCGCAGGACTTTCCCCCACTCCAGGCAAAGAGATTCCAATATCCGCATGCTTTGACTCCCCCGGTCCATTGACGATACATCCCATCACAGCAACCTTCAAGCTTTCAACGCCAGGGTATTTTTCACGCCAAACAGGCATATTTTTGTATAAATCTGCTTCAATTTTTTGTGCCAATTGTTGAAAGACCGTTGAGGTTGTGCGCCCACAACCAGGACAAGCCGCAACAACAGGCAAAAATTGCCGAAACCCCATCACTTGCAAAAGTTCTTGCCCCACCTTTACTTCTCGTGTCCGATCACCACCAGGTTTTGGTGTTAAGGAAATTCGTATCGTATCACCAATCCCTTGCTGTAATAAAATACCCAAAGCCACCGAAGAAGCAACAATGCCCTTTGTTCCCATCCCAGCTTCCGTTAATCCCAAATGAAGAGCATAATCACAACGCGCCGCCAAGGTGGTATAAACAGCAATAAGATCTTGGACATCACTCACTTTAGCAGAAAGAATAATTTTATCACGCCCCAATCCTAACTCTTCTGCTAAAGCAGCCGAAAGCAAAGCCGACTGAACAACAGTTTCCCGCATCACTTCAGCAACCGATAAAGGATTTTCTTGCTGTGCATTTTCATTCATAAGCCGTGTTAACAACGCATTATCAAGAGAGCCCCAATTCACGCCAATGCGAATAGGTTTATGATACCGACAAGCAATCTCAATAATTTCTGCAAATTGACGATCTTTTTTTGCGCCAAAACCAACATTTCCAGGATTGATGCGATATTTTGCAAGCGCCTCAGCACACGCAGGATGCTCTGATAAAAGCTTATGGCCAATATAATGAAAATCCCCCACCAATGGGATAAAAAATCCTAACCTCTCCAATCGCTCCCGTATTTTTGGTACAGCCGCCGCCGCTTCATCGCGATCAACAGTAATTCGAACCAATTGTGAACCAGCTTGCCAAAGAGCAGCTACTTGAGAAACAGTTGCATCAACATCAGCGGTATCTGTATTAGTCATTGACTGTACAACTATCGGGCTCTGCCCCCCAATAATCACATCACCAACAACAACACCAACAGATCGACGACGCTCAAGTGGTTTAGATAAAAAATAGGTCGTACTCATCAAGTCCTCAAATTTTTAAAACCTGCGCTATCAATCATTATTTACATTGACTTCCTCCGCGCTTCAAAGGACGAAAATTACACCGCCCACCAATCTTAACAGATTGCTCTCAAAAGGTTCTACCTACTAACACTGATGCAATACAATTCATAGGTAGATTCATTCTATAGACGCACCGGATAAGTTCTACTACTTCTGTTCAAGTTTATACTTCTACACTTGGTTGCTTCAAAAAGAAACTGAAACAAAACAGAGACAATACTGTATTTTTAAGTTGCATGCCGATACCTTAATCAACGTCACCACAAAACAATGTTTTACAACACAACAGATAACGCCTATCAAAGCGCAATTTTTAAAAATGCATGAAAGACATCGCCAAATTAATCCAACATATTGATTTATAATAATCTATTTTTTACAAATTTGAATAGCAACCCCAAATATCGTAAGATTTCCTCATTTTAAATCTTCTTAATTGAATCAATCAATACCACTCCCTACAGCCACAAGAGAATAGATAGATAAAAACTCCTTATAAACTATTTCAAGTGCCAAAAGCTATCCCAACACTTTAAACAAACAAAAAAATGAAGACATCGCCCACCATCTTTATGAATGAATCTTACACCATTTTGTAAAAATTTTTACCTTACATCCTTAACAAACACCATCACGAAATGAACTCAAGTACATTAAGAAATGCCTCATTAAACCCAAACTTTTAATTCTCATCTCACCCACGCGCGGCATTATCAATGCAACCTTTCAATGTTCAAGCCGTTATAGCAAAACCCCAAACACCATCCCAACTGTCACACAACAATTTAACACATGAAGGAGTCAATAAATGTGTCTATTTTCACCCCATAGAAAAAATGCTAAAATTAAAAAACGTATAGCACAATTAAAAAGAGAGCTGGTCCCCGTAAATCATTGGAGTTTTCAAAATGATAGCTTTGAAAATATTTCTGAGCTGTTTAACACATGGAAACAAAAAGGCCGTCACGCACTTTATCACCTCAACGAACATGCTACAGAATTAAAGAAAAAAGCGAAAGAAAATCCTAAAAAAACCCTCGCATTAGCAGCAGGAGTCGTTTTAGTAAGCTTCTTACTGATCCGTAAAAATTAATAACACAACCAATAACCTTCCCTTTTAATGCCCGCCTTAAAACGGGCATTTTTATGGTTTACAAAATATAAACTTTACGTCTTCCTCCTAACTTTACGCCCTCACCCAAAAGGATAAGTTTCCCATCCGACCCAGTCTATAATCCAATTTTTTATCTGGCTTCCCCCTACCCCCATCTTCCAAACATGCGGTGACACCACACCTCAAAGGACAGTGTTGTGCAAAACCACAAGCAAAGCTTCCAATACTCCACCCCCCCTACTGAGTTAGTTCAAAAGAAATGGAAGTGAGTAAAGATGCATGCGCTTTAATATTCTAAGGAACATTATTTTACATCATGACATAAAAGTATAAGAAGCCTAAGAGCTTTAAAACATGTAGTATAGCAAACCAAACGAAATCTTCCAATGTAAACAACCACTTGCTATAAGTAAATGACGCAAAAATTAAACTGAAAAAACCCAAAATTTCATCCTCCAGAATCGACTCGCTGCGAAGTATCTACATAGGTAACCACGGACATGCCAGGAATGAGTTTTTCAATTCCTTCCTGCCCAGGATCTAAAGCAATCCGTACTGAAATACGTTGCGCAATTTTGATAAAATTACCAATTGTCGTATCCGTTTTTAACAATGAAAACTCTGAGCCTGTAGCAGGTGCAAAACGAACCACACGCCCTGTTAACTTTTTGTTGTTCAATGCATCAACAGAAAAAACAACCGGTTGTCCCACACGCATCTGAGAAAGTTGCGTTTCCTTATAATTAGCAATAATCCAAATATCATCAGAAATAACAGAGACCAATTGTGTCCCCGGCATAACATATTGCCCTACCCGCGCTCCAACTAATCCAATATAGCCTGTTCGAGGAGATAAAATCTTTGTGTGATCGAGATTAAGTTTTGCCAACTCAACACTCACCTTCGCTCCCGCAATTTCTGACTGTAAACTTTGCCGTTCAAGATCCAATTGTTTTTGCAATTGGCGTTTTGTTTCGAGAGCTGTCAAGAGTTGTGAAAGAGGACGAGAAACAGAACTTGCCGCATCACCAAAACCTAACTTTTTACTATCTGGAACAACATTGGAAAATGCTCGTGAACGCGCCAATTCCACCTCTGCTGTATTAATTTCGCCCTGCAAAAGCTGTGCTTGTAATTCAATACTTGCCAGTTTTGCATTTTTTGAATCGAGAACAGCCTGTGCCCGTGCAAGCTGCTGCCGAAAAAGAGAATCATCGAGCTCAAAAAGCAGCATTCCCTTTTCAACACGTTGATAATCTTGCACATAAATCCGTGCAATCACCCCAGAGATCTGTGAACTAACCAGAGTAACATTGCCCTTAATAGAAGCATTATCCGTTATTTGAATGTTACTCACAAAAGGAGGAAGCCTCCAAGCCCACAAAATCAGCAAAACACCCGTAATGCCCGATAGGAATGCAACAATCGTAGCTTTTGACCGTAATTTTTTTATCATTTTTTGCACCCCTCTTTCTATGACATTACTCTACTTTTCTAATGCACGCAAAGAGCATGACTTAACAATCATTGTGACAAGAAAAATAACGAATACAACCATTGAAATATAAAAATAAAGCCGAAAAACGTCATCATAAGCAAAAATATTTGCTGTTAACTTAAATTTCTCTATCAACATAGAAGTACCCTGCTCACTTCTCAAGCCATTGGGAACAGAAACACCATAAGAAGGCGAAAATAAAGTATTCATCTCACCAGAAATAAGCGGATCAGTAATAATAATATTTTGTGTTAAGGACTCAAAGTTCTTATGGGCAAAATAAAACTGAAGGCTGCCAAAAAAAGCCGACCCCATCAATCCCCCTGTCACTTGCGTTAGCAAAAAAACAGCAATAAAACTTAAAACGTAACGCGGTCCTCGCTCACCAGCGATCACAAACCCTTTGAAAAGAGCCGGAGGCAAAAAAAGTGCATAACTAAAACTCACCAACCCTTGGCTCAACATCATATCTTGTGGGCGCGTTAAATGGTTTACATGACTATCTAAATAAGCTCCTAACGCCAAACAACCCAAAGACAACAAATAAAAATAATCCTCACGCCCCGCCCGTAAAAAAAAGACACAAACAGCCCCCCCTAACAGAATCCCTAATGTCACCGCAAGATACATGGGCGCCATCTCACGATTGAGCAAACCAAAAAGATTAAAAAAACCTACGGGCAAATTTGACCGCTCCAATAAAAAAACATGAAAAATAAATAAAATAAAAACAGATTGGACCATTTCTTTACTGAAAATCCAACGGAGATCAATCAACGGTTTTTCTCTATTAAGCTCAATAATAATAGCAATAGCCAACGAGAAAATAGCAAGTGCGAGCCCCCAACCAATCCATGGTGCTTCATACCACCAATACAATATGCCAACAGACATGATCACAGCATTTAATCCAAGACCAAGAGCAATCAAACCATAGCTTATCCAATCTAATTTTTGAATAACCTTACTACGCACAACAGGAGTAAGAGGCAAAGTATAGATACAGACCAAGCTGATAAGAACCAACCCCATTTCCAGAGCGGAAAGACTGGAAAAACCACCATTTTCCAGCAAATCAGGAGAAATCAAACGTGATAAAGGTGCCGCTAAAGCCGCATTCATATAATTCAAACTAAGACCAACAGTAAACTTCTTTGCTGGAGCAAAAGCCTCCATCATATAAAGCAGTGCAAGCGAAGCCAAAGGAGCAGCAGCAATCCCAGCAAAAAAGCGAATAATCAATGCAGAACGCAAATCCGTAACAAAGAGCTGCAACACGCAAACCAAAACAAAGCCAAGAATTGATAATTCAGCAAAAGCGCGCAGCCCAAATTGATAGCGGATTTTGATCAACATAATCGCTACACTCACATTTGGCGCCATATAAGCCGCTACCAGCCATGTCGTCTCGGCCAAAGTTGCATGAAAATCACCCGTAAGATGGACAATGTTAGACTGAACAATATTAGCCCCTAAACCATAAGCCCATTGCAAAATAAGAGAAGCAAAAATATAAACAAAGCACTTTGGCAAAGGTCCCGCAAAGACACGACCAGGACGAGGAAAAGGTTTTGCACTCCTTTTAGCAGACACAACCGTACTCTTTTTTCCGCTCATGTCATCTTTTCCTGTATACTCTGCTACGCTTCTATCAACACAGCACCATCAGCTGACAACTGCTGGAAAAAAGCCTCTATTTTATGATTGTCCTCATCACTTGTCCCTCCTTCTAACGTCGCTTGAATCTGCAAAATCTGCTGTTCTAATACATCAAAAGAAAGATTCTCTACAGCCACAACGTGCTCTACCAATAAAGAGCAGCCTGAAAAGGTAATATTTGCAACACCCCCGCATACAACAAATAATTTTTCACCCACAGAGGTGCGAACACGAACACTGCCCAAAACAATACTTGCCACCAATGGCGCATGATGCGCCATAACTGTCAAATAACCTGAGGCTGAAGGAAGAACAACAGACACTACCTGCTCTGAAAACACAATTTTTTCAGGCGATACAAGCTCAAATAAAAAATGCTCTTCTCTATTGTTTTCCACAAAAGTCTCCAAAATACCCGATATAAGGACTCTCCGTTTTCTCCAACGACTCGTCCTTTTTAACGAAAAATACCCATGACAGTTTTCTCTTGAATAAGAAGCTTCTTACTAAGAAGCCTCTGCCATGAGACGCTTTCCTTTTTCAAGTGCTTCATCAATCGAACCAACCATATAAAAAGCAGCTTCTGGCAAATCATCGTAATCGCCAGCACAAAGCCCCTTAAAGCCTTTGATTGTCTCTTCCAAAGGAACGAGTTTCCCCGGCGAACCAGTAAAGGCTTCCGCAACATGGAAAGGTTGCGAAAGGAAACGTTCAATTTTACGTGCCCGCCCCACCAGCAATTTGTCATCTTCAGAAAGTTCATCCATTCCAAGAATAGCAATAATATCCTGAAGCGCTCTATAACGTTGTAAAATGGTTTGCACTTGACAAGCAACCGTGTAATGCTCTTCCCCCACAATCAATGGATCCAACATACGCGAGAAAGAGTCAAGCGGATCAACCGCTGGATAAATCCCCTTTTCCGCAATAGAGCGCGAAAGAACAGTTGTTGCATCCAAATGAGCAAAAGACGCTGCCGGCGCCGGATCCGTCAAGTCATCTGCCGGAACATAAATTGCCTGAACGGAAGTAATAGAGCCTGTTTTTGTACTGGTAATACGTTCTTGCAACGCCCCCATATCTGTTGCCAAAGTCGGCTGATACCCAACAGCAGAAGGAATACGCCCTAAAAGAGCAGATACCTCAGCTCCTGCTTGCGTGAAACGGAAAATATTATCCACAAAGAAGAGAACATCTTGTCCTTCATCACGGAAACTTTCTGCAATTGTCAATCCTGAAAGAGCCACACGCGCACGCGCTCCTGGTGGTTCATTCATTTGCCCGTAAACAAGGGCACACTTTGACCCTTCCGTTGAACCATTATTCTCTTTTGGATTCACATTCACGCGGCTTTCGATCATTTCATAATAAAGATCATTTCCTTCACGTGTACGTTCTCCCACACCAGCAAATACAGAATAGCCACCATGTGCCTTTGCAATATTGTTTATAAGCTCCATAATGAGAACGGTTTTTCCAACACCAGCACCACCAAACAAGCCAATTTTACCCCCTTTAGAATAAGGGGCTAACAAATCCACGACTTTAATACCGGTTACGAGAATTTCCGAAACAGTCGATTGTTCAACATATTCAGGTGCCTCTTGGTGAATAGAACGTGTTTTGGTTGAAGCGATTGGTCCCACATTATCCACCGGTTCTCCAATCACATTCATAATACGTCCCAACGTTGCTTCTCCTACAGGAACGCTAATTTGTGTGCCTGTATCCACAACCTTTTGGCCCCGCATCAAACCATCAGTCGTATCCATAGCAATCGTACGCACAGTATTTTCACCCAAATGCTGCGCAACTTCTAATACCAAGCGATTGCCTAAATTCTCTGTTTCCAAAGCGTTGAGAATTTTTGGCAATTCACCTTCAAATTGCACATCAACGACAGCACCAATAATCTGCTTGATTTCACCAACAGCGCCTTTTGCATGCTCTTCTTTTTTTGCGGATGTATCTTTTTTTACAGGTGTATCTTTAGCTGCATCACGCGCAGGTACAGAGGAAGCCTTTACATCCACTTGAGATTTCGAAGCGGCTTTTTTCACGCTGGAACGAGCAGCTGGTTTCTTTTTTTCACCTTTTTCTGTTCCTTTGCTTGAGGTTACTGCTTTTACCATCAATCTTTACCTTCTCCATTTAAAGCGCTTCAGCGCCCGCAATAATTTCGATCAATTCTGTCGTAATCTGTGCTTGACGTTGACGATTATAAGCCACCGTCAATTTACTAATCATTTCACCCGCATTGCGCGATGCATTATCCATAGCTGTCATCTTGGCGCCCATTTCACCAGCAACATTTTCTAGCAAAGCCCGAAAGATTTGCACCGAAAGATTACGTGGTACAAGGGCCTCTAAAAGAGACGCAGCATCAGGTTCATATTCATAAACAATCGATTGTGAACCTTTGTTATGATCGGTTTGCTCCACAATATCTATTGCCCCAACAGCTGCTTTTGGAGCAACCATTGGAATCAAATCCAAAGCTGTTGGACGCTGATTAATTACGGAAACAAATTCAGAATAAAACAGCGTACAAACATCGAAAGCACCTTCATTGAATAAATCAACAATCCGTTGACTAATCATCACTGCCTCTGCAAAACCAATTCGCTTTACAGCATGCAAATCGATATGATCAATTATCAAGCCTTTGTAATCACGCGATAAAATATCCGCGCCTTTTTTACCCACAGTGATAATTTTTACTATTTTATCAGTCGCCAACAATGCCTTAATCTGTTCACGTGCACGACGAGCAATTTGCACGTTAAAAGCACCACACAAACCGCGCTCAGCAGTACACACCACCAAAAGATGCACATCATCGCGCCCCGTACCACGCATAAGAGTAGGCGCATCAACACCATCTACATCAGCAGCAACACTGGTCAAAATATCAGCCATTCTCTTCGCATAAGGGCGTGCAGACTGCGCTGCCTCTTGAGCACGATGCAACCTTGCCGCTGCAACCATTTGCATAGCTTTGGTAATCTTTTGTGTTGCTTTAACCGAAGCGATACGGTCTCTAAGATCTTTTAGTGAAGCCATTCAAGCATTCCATCAATTCATCACGAGAAATTTTTCGCATAAGTATCAAGAACAGTTATCAACTTATCTTTCAGCTCATCTGTTATTTGCTTTTGCTCAGCAATTGCCTTTAAGAGATCTTGATAATCACTACGCAACAGCACTAAAAGTCCCTGCTCAAACCGCGCAACATCAGAAACCGCCAAAGCATCAAGATAGCCATTCACACCCGCAAAAATAACCACCACCTGTTCTTCTGTTTTGAGTGGAGAAAATTGCGGCTGCTTCAACAGCTCTGTCAAACGCGCACCCCGATTTAACAGACGCTGGGTTGACGCATCCAAATCAGAGCCAAACTGCGCAAAAGCTGCCATTTCACGATATTGCGCCAATTCACCTTTAATCGAGCCAGCAACTTGCTTCATTGCCTTAATTTGTGCAGCAGAACCAACACGTGATACAGAAAGACCAACATTTACAGCAGGACGAATTCCTTGATAAAACAAATTAGTCTCTAGAAAAATTTGCCCATCAGTAATCGAAATCACATTTGTAGGAATATAGGCAGAAACATCATTTGCTTGCGTTTCAATAACTGGCAAAGCTGTCAACGACCCAGATCCATTTTCCGCATTCAACTTCGCAGCCCGCTCTAAAAGACGCGAGTGCAGATAGAAAACATCTCCCGGATAAGCTTCACGACCTGGAGGACGACGCAATAAAAGAGACATTTGACGATACGCCACCGCCTGTTTTGACAAGTCATCATAACCAATCAAAGCATGTTGCCCATTATCACGGAAATACTCACCCATAGCACACCCAGCAAGAGGTGCAATAAATTGCAGTGGTGCTGGATCAGAAGCAGTCGCTGCAACAATAATAGAATATTCCAGCGCTCCACGTTCTTCTAAAACTTTAACGAACTGTGCCACCGTCGAACGTTTTTGACCGATAGCCACATAAATACAATAAACTTTGTCTTGCTCTCGTCCAGCCCCTTTTTCATGAAAAGGTTTTTGGTTTAAAAATGTATCGAGCAAAATTGCTGTTTTTCCTGTTTGGCGATCACCAATCACCAATTCACGCTGCCCCCGTCCAATAGGGATGAGTGCGTCAATCGCTTTCAATCCAGTCGACATCGGTTCATGGACAGACTGACGCGGAATAATTCCAGGAGCCTTAACATCGACACGACGACGCTCTGTTGCTTTAATGGGCCCCTTACCATCGATAGGGTTTCCCAACGCATCAACCACACGCCCAAGCAAAGCGGGACCCACAGGAACATCGACGATAGCACCTAACCGCTTTACACAATCACCTTCACGAATATCACGATCTGAGCCAAAAATGACCACACCAACATTATCAACTTCCAAATTGAGTGCCATACCACGCACACCGTTTGGAAAGGCGACCATTTCCCCTGCTTGGACATTATCCAAACCATAAACGCGAGCAATACCATCCCCTACAGAGAGAACCCAACCAATTTCTGAAACCTCAGCCTTTTGGTCAAAGTTTTTGATTTGCTCTTTTAGAATTTTTGAAATTTCAGATGGTCTAATATCCATCAGCTGACCTCTTTTTTCAATGCAAGCTTAAGTGAAGACAATTTTGTGAGAAGAGACGTATCAATTTGAGACGACCCCACACGAACGATTAATCCACCAAGAATTGTTGGATCCACAATGATGTGCAGCAAGACTTTTCCTCCAACAACACCTTCCAAAGCCTCACACAACTCTTGTCTTTGTTGAGAACTTAAAGGGCACGCAGAAACAATTTGCGCAGTAACCTGCCTACGAGCGCGTGCAACACAATGCTGGAAAGCACGTAAAATACCAAATACAGCACTAAGCCTACGGTTTGTGGCAATAACGCGTAAAAAATTACCAATGACCTGCCCTGCATTTTTATCAGCAAATTTGATGTTTGCACAAACAGATTGCATCACCTTAATTTGTTCTTTAACTGAAAAGAATGGACTAAGCACAAAGCGTTTTAAATCCTTATGCTCCAAAACAAGCAAAAGATCCTCTACTGCCTTTTCAACCTTTTCAACGTTTCCGGCTTCTTGAACGCAATCAAAAAGCGCTTGCGCATAGCGTTGATCTACCAACGGCAGCGGTATGAGAGAAAATGAATCCGACACGAAATACCGCCTCTTTCCCTTGAGCGACTCTCTGATAGTTATCAGATGAAATGAAACAGACATTCTCAATCTTAAGAATCTTTTTCTTAAAACCTAGAACAAAAATCACTTGGTTTCTAGCATAGACATAGCCGACTCGCAACACCACAAATCGCTGCTTTTTAAAAATTTTAATAAAATATTCAAAATATTTTTGAAAAGCATTTTTTTAGATATACAGGATGGCATCACAGTTTTTTTATGCTTCTTTTTGACATTCTCTGAGCGATTTTTCACTCTCTTTGATTTTTCTTCAAATGCCCTTGCCACCATAACAAAACACTTCTTCTCTAAAAACACTCCCTTTATCACCACAAGACCTTTAATGAGATGCAGCTGCGATTGAAAAAGTATATTATTTCAAACTGATAAGAAAGAAAAAAACAATGAATATCCTCCTAAAAATTAAAGAAAACATTGCTCTTTTTTCTTCAAATACCCACTCCTTTTAAAAAATTTCACCAAGTAATATTTTCTTGTAAGCACACTCTTTAAATATACAAAACATTGATTTATAATGATAATATATCATTTTTCATACCGAATAAGCTTCAAATATCGACAAATTCTCTCTTTTCAAATTTTTTTATCAAAATCACGCCCTTCATTAAGCCCGCGTAGCTTCACTTTATATGGCACTATATTGCACTGATTTTAGAAGAAGCATAGATCAATATCAATTTGAACTCGAATAGAATTGGGTATTTTGGGTATACAGCTAAACATTTTCAGCCCTTATAATCCGCCTATCAAAAAGATACTGTCCCTCATACAAAAAAGAAGTGAAAGCCGAAATGATAGTGCCCTCGAAGAAGAGAAGCGCTTCTGCTGGTTCTATAACAAAGATATTTTTTCCCGTGGCTCTACTTAATGCAATGGACATGTATCATATTTTGCTGCCTGGATGCTTATTCTGAATAATATAAGAGTTCAAGTAAAGCACCTTAAGCAAAGAGATCTTCACTTATGCGATACTGGTTTTAGAAAAAACTTTGCGGATCAATATCAATTTGAACCCGAACGGAACTGGGCATTTTGGGTGTACCGCTAAGCATTGCACGTATAAACCCTTGTATATCAAAAGAACGCTGTCCTTGCAGCAAAAGCCGAAAACGATAACGCCCCCGAACCAAAGCCAAAGGCGCTTCTGCTGGTCCCATAACCGAGATATTTTTTTCCCGTGGCGCTGCCTGACGCAATGCGCGCGCATAATGTTCTGCTGCTTGGCGCTGTTGTGCAGACACGATCAAAGAGGCAAGCCGCCCATAGGGAGGCAAATGATAATGCTGACGTGCTGCAATCTCACGTGTGTAAAAATCTTCTGGCTGGCATGCAAGTAAGGCTTTGATGACCGGATGATCTGGTTGATAAGTTTGCAATAATCCTAAACTTTTCAATCCCACACGCCCTGCTCTTCCGGTAACTTGAGAAAGCAGCTGATAGGTACGTTCACTTGCGCGTAAATCGCCATTGGCAAGACCAAGATCAGCATCAATAACACCAACCAGAGAGAGCTTGGGAAAATGATGTCCTTTAGCGACTAACTGTGTTCCAATAATAATGTCCACATCGCCATTTGCAATGGCTTGTAATTCGCTTCGCAACTTCCCAATCCCTCCTTTGAGATCTGTTGAAAGAATCAATGATCGCGCTTGAGGAAAAAGCATTTGTGTTTCTTCGGCAATTCTTTCCACACCCGGTCCGCAAGCCACAAGATGATCTAATGTCCCGCATTCAGGACAGGCTTCAGGAAGTGGTTCATGATATCCACAATGATGACATTTCAGTTGCCCTTGCGCACGATGTTCGACCAACCAACTTGAACAATCGGTACAATGAAAACGATGTCCGCAAATTCGGCATAAAGTCAAAGGTGCATAACCACGACGATTAAGAAAAAGAAGAGCTTGTTCGCCCTTATCAAGCGTTTGTTTTAAAGCCCTTTCAAGAGCAAAGGAAATAAAGCGCCCCTTTTGCACTCCTCCTTGGCGCATATCAATCACCCGCAACTGTGGAAGTGCAACTTCTTTAAAACGGGAAGGTAAATGCACCTTTTGATAACGCCCTTTTAAAACATTGGCTTGGCTTTCAATCGACGGTGTTGCTGAAGATAAAATAACAGGAAAATGCTCAAAAGAGCCCCGTGCAACAGCCATATCACGCGCATGATAAAAAATGCGCTCTTCTTGTTTATAAGCGCTATCATGCTCTTCATCGACAACAATCAAGCCAAGCTCATGAAAGGGAAGAAAAAGTGCCGAACGAGCCCCCGCAACGACACGCACCCGCCCTTCTGCAACTTGCCGCCAGACGCGTTCTCTACGACGTGGCGTCAGATCAGAATGCCATTCTGCTGCCGCAGCGCCAAAACGTGCATAAAAACGATCTAAAAACTGCTGAGTTAAAGCAATTTCCGGCAATAAAATTAAAACCTGCTTGCCCCCTTTGAAAGCTTGAGCGACCGCTTCAAAATAAACTTCCGTCTTTCCTGATCCGGTAACACCATCAAGCAAAAAAACTTGAAACTGAGAAGATAAAACACCTTCCCGCAATAATGTTGCTGCTTCATTTTGCGCTCCCTGCAACTGAGGGGGACAAAAATCAGGATCAGGCATTGCCACAAGATCAGGAGCAGGAACCTTAACATCTTCAAAAATTCCTAGCGCTTTTAAACCTTCAACAACAGAAACCGAAGTTCCAGCCGCATGTGCCAGACCAGAACGTGTCCATATCTTCTCATTACGCACCAATTCCAAAATCCGTGATCGCGCTGGTGTGAGACGTTCTACATTTCCACCACAATATCGCAAACCCAGCATCTGCGCTTCCGGCTCTAAAGCAGCCGGTACCGACAAAACCAATCGTGCTACAAGACCAAAAGGTGCCATTGTATAGCGACTAACAAAACGCAAAAATGTGATCATTTCTGCCTTTAATGGGGGACAATCAAAAACATGGAGCAGAGAGCGTAATTTTTCACGCGCCACAGGAGCAGACTTTTGCCCATTTGCTGTCTGCTCTCCAACGTCCACAACAAAACCGCAAAGCTCACGCCCCATCAACGGAACCCGAACAAAGGAACCAACGTTCACCTCCATAGAAGATGGAACTTTATAACTATAAGCGTGAGCAACAGGAAGAGGAACCAATACGGATACAATCTTTTCCTCTATCATGTTTGAAT